>CALCCE010000098.1 GCA_937899835.1 uncultured Flavobacteriales bacterium
TTAGTTAGGCACCGGTGCAGTACATTTTCTATTTCAGTGGTGCACTGTTCGATTTAGTTAGGCACCGGTGCAGTACATTTTCTATTTCAGTGGTGCACTGTTCGATTTGGTGATGCACCGGTGCAATACATTTTCTATTCCAGTGGTGCAATGCGCGATTAGGCTATGCAACGGTACAATACTTTTTCCATTCCAGTGGCGCACTGCGCGATTTGGTGGTGCACCGGCCCAATCCATTTATTAATCAATGCTTACCGCTTCCTCATTGGACCATTGGTATTTTCAAACGGAAGGGGCACAATGAATCAGGAATTGGCTGTAAATGCGTCAACTGAATCATTGCAGTCACTATTAAGACTGTTTTAATATTTGCGCCTTTGGGGGAGTAGCATGTGCTTACTCTACCACACTCACTTTTTGGGTGATTGTTTGGCCATCAATTTGAAGGTGTAGCAGATATAGGCCTTGGGGCAAGCCCTCCACCGAAAAAGATTCTTGATACGATCCAGCTGCCCACCGACCTTGAGCGATCGTTTGTACCGTACGCCCGGTAAGATCGTGCAAGGTCATTTTAACCATTGCTGCATTTTGTAACTCAAACGCCACGAAAACATCAGATTGAACCGGGTTGGGGAACACCTTAACAGATGTGATAGCCACTGGCGTTTCTTGCACGCCTACCGTAAATCCATATAAGTATTGTACCAATTCTGTGCTGGTAGTAGCTGCTCCCGTTGGTGTTGATTCCAACTTGGTGTATTGAAGGATTGGAAACTGATTAACAGCATCATACCAATGATACCGGGTCTCTTGGTATTCTGCTACTTGAAATCCGCCCAGCTTATCGCTATAATCCATTTGTATTTTTACACGAAGCACATCAGAAACAACTCCTGCAGGGATAGCAAGGTCTCCAAATCCGTCCACCGTTACTGTTGCAACTCCCGAACGATAATAGTTTTGACCATTTGAGGCCTTTACAGTTCCCCAAAATGAATCGAAATGGGTATTTTGGTAGGTAGTTGGATACCTCAAAATATCCAATGGATCCGTTAAGAAAACTCCCCGGTTGAGATTAGTATCGCCGTACCAGGCCAAGTTTTCATTAGAGTACCGAATAAAGTGTCGAAAATCTAAGAACAGGTAACTCCAAGAGCTATTTGCGTCAGGGTAGCCGGTTAAATTACCACTGTCAATGACCGTAGTATTTGGTATTTTGGATACCATTGCGGAAAAATCCCAAAAGAGATTGGCCCCCGAAGGCCCAGGGTCAAAACCGTTGGTATCAATATTCCAAACACCGTAGCTCATTCCCGCAAAAGGCGTCACATGGGCAGAGTCTAAGGTAATTTGGGCTTGGGAAGTTTGTAGAGTCAATTGTAAGGCAGCAATTACCACCAAGGAAAATACTCGTTGCATAATTTGATGAGGAAAAAAGACCCTGAACCACCCTCAGGAAAACAAGGGTATTCTTAAGTCTATTGAGGTTATTGTAATCTGAATTTTGGTTCGTTATTGACTAAACAGGAATTTTTGGTTTGGTTCAATTCCTGGTGAATAAGGCACGGAGGGGGATTTTTGCCTTGGGGGATTACATACTGAAATTATAAAAAAATTCAGCTCAACAGAAATTGGTAGATGGATTTCCTTCCAAAAGAGGGTGAAACTCCTATCAAGATGGGATGTAAGTTCATACCCCAATCGATAGATGGATACAATCAGTACCTTTTTACTACCAGCACTGTAGCATCGAATACCTTGTGATTCATCCACTCAATTAATATCTCGGACTGGGCATCAGTAGTCAGCTTTCCGCTTAAAAGTCACACCACGCCTTCGCCGAAAACTCCAAGAAACAGGTGCCAAATTACAATTTGGCACGTCCTGAATTATGATCTAAAGCGACACAGGAGCAGGAGTAGGCTACGTTTGTCGAGTCGCTTCACTGAAGAAGCCACGCTAAAAAAACGAACATGAAAACTATTCTTCTCAGCCTTGCCCTCTCCCTGATCTACCTCAGCAACTACGCCAAAGAAGTGGTGACCATTCAACCGAATTCCACCTTTGTCCTCGATGCTGAAAAGGTAACGACCAACCGCATCCAAATTCGAAACATGTCTACGCTACCTTTTGACGTCAGTGTAAGGAGCACCATTTCCAAAGAATGGATCAAGGGATTTGGCATGGCCCCCAAGGGCAAAGCCACCATCTCCATCGATTTTGGACAAGAACTAACTTTAATCAACAAGACTTCGGAGGCCATTGAAGTCACCTTGCATTTTATCAATGCCAAAACGCCTCGTGCGGAGCAAACCAACCAACAACCCAAAATCACCTTTACTTTGCACAACTCCACGGGCCAGTCCATTCCACTGATAATCCCCAACGTAATGAACCCCAACCTCTCCCCCTACTCCAACAGCGGTGTAAGCCTTGCGGTTGGTCAAAAAATTTATTGCAAAACCAACGGCAAACGTCAACTCATTTTAGTCGTAGACGATACGATCCGCCAAGGAGAAAAAATTGACGTAGCCCAACTGATTGAAGCCCTCTAAGGAGGTGCTTCAACAGGAAAGGACTTACAATTTGGACAATCCCCCGCTTTCCCAAAAAACGCTTGCTCAACAGTGAAGGGCAAGCATTGGAAGGGAACCGTCGAAAGAATGAATTAGCTTTAAAGCTTCGCCAGCAACCCAAAACCATCGGCTTCACGGCATGACCATCTACACCACACCGCTACAGTTTGGCTATTTCTTTAGCCTCATCATGTTTCTGATGTTGCTATACCGGGGCATTTTGCAACGCCGTTTGTCGGACAAAATGCTGGCCTGGGTCATGTTTTTGCTGGCCATGGAGTTGCAAGACTACACTTTTGGTTTTGCGGGTATCAATGTACTTTGGAACGAACTGAATGGTTTTCCGCGTGGCGTCACCTTGTTGTTTGGCCCGGTGGTCTACCTCTATTTCAGGAGCCAGATCAACCGATCGTTTCGGATCACCCGAAGGTGGTGGCTGCATTTCATTCCTTACACCGTTTTTTTCCTCTACCACATCGTATTCTTTGTGCAAGGCCCCGAGGCCGTTGCCTGGCGACAAGAGTCGCAAATGCAACAGGTGCTCTACTACATTTTTTTAGTAGTGCAGTGGGCCAGCTACATCTATTACCTCTCTGCTTGTTTGGGCATCTACCGGCGGTACCGGCGGTGGAGCCTCAACCAGTTTAGCAATGAGGAGTTGATCGGCTTCAATTGGTTTCGCAATTTCATCTTGGCCATGCTGGTATGGTTAGTCGCCCGGCAAGTCATGAACATTCTGGACATGGTACTGGACTTGAGCTTTTACCAGGATTGGTGGTGGAACCTGGTTTTGGTGGTGGTGGCCTTCTACATTGGTCTTACCGGGTATGCTCAGCCACAACCCTCTAAAATCAACTTTGAGCATGCTTCAAGTGAAACTCCTGAGGATCAAAACAGCAAGGGTGCCGCAACCGGCAATACGACAACTCCATCCGACAAAAACACGCTTATTGCCCAACGCCTCAACCAGGTAATGACCGAAGACCGGCTTTTCCTGGATCAGGACCTCAACCTACAAGACCTGGCCAAGCGGGTAAAAACCAATTCGGTGGAGCTATCGGCCGTCATCAACCAACAGTTTCATCAAAATTTCAACGATTACATCAATGCATTGCGGGTAGAGGAATTCATCCGCCTGTCGCAAGACCAGCAGCGCCAACACCTCACTTTTCTTTCCAATGCCTACGATGCCGGATTTAGCTCTAAATCTACCTTTAACCGGGCTTTCAAGAAATTGAAAGGCACTTCACCTGGGGTTTACCTGAAAACGCTTGAAACTGAAAACTAAAAAAGCCAGAGCAGCGAACTACTCCGGCCATTATTAAATTTTTTCGGCAAGCAATTAGCCGCCTACCGTCACCTTGCGGGTAGTGGTTTCTCCATCAATCTGCAAATGCAGCAGGTACATGCCTTTGGGCAAGGACTCTACCGAAAAAGCTTCTTGGTAAATTCCGGCTCCCATGCGGCCGTTGTATACCGTTTGTACCTCGCGGCCGGCAAGGTCGCGCAACACGATGTTGACCATGGCCGTATTTTCCAGCTCATAGGCTACCGTAGCAGCTGCTTTCGCTGGATTGGGAAACACTTTCAATGAAGTAGCCAACAGGGAGTTCTCCGCTACACTTACCGAGTTTTGGTCCAGGTAAGACAAGGTTTCAATGGTAGAAAGGGTAACTCCATTCAGTTTCGACACCAGCACCACGTAGGTGCAAACTGGAAACTTGGAAGAGGCATCGTACCACTGGTAACGGGTTTCTTCGTAATCTGCAATGTTCAGTCCGCTCAACTCATCGTCGTATATCATTTCAGTTTTTACGCGCAGTACTCCTGAAACAGTGCCGTGCGGTAAAACGATATCACCGTAGCCATCAGCCGTTACCGTGGTAGTACCAGAACGCGTTAGGGTTTGGCTGGCGGCATTGAGGACGGTGCCACTGTAGGTATCCGAATACGAATCCTGGTAAAAGAAAGGCAAGCGCAACAGGTCCTGCGGATCAGAATAAATTACCGTTCCGGCCAATCCAGTGCTGCCATACCATGCCTGACTGTTGCTCCCGTAGTTTAGGTAAGCGTCAGCGGCATTGTTAGGATCGTCCCAGGTGATGTTGGAATTGGGAAAGTCGGAATTGGTGGTAGCTGCCATGGTGACCGAGCTACTGCCAGTAGATACCATGGAAGAAAAATCCCAGGTATTGTTGGCTCCGCCTGTTCCAGGATTAAATCCGCTGCCATTGACGGCCTGGATAGTCACGACCATTCCCACGGAGGGATTACTGTTGGCCGCGTTGAGCGAAATTTGGGCAAAAGTAGTTTCGGCGGTCAGCAACAAGGTTGCCACTGCCAGAGCAGGTAGAACTTTGGTGTTCATAAATGCAATAAGTTAGTGGATGGTGAACATCCAGGGTTGGGGTAAATGAGGTTAACAGCTCTAAATTAGGCAATTCAATCAATTCGCAGGCTAACGGACTAACAAGAATACTCCCTTGCGTGGCTTAGCGTGGAGCCTAAGCCGATTGCCCCAACCGACTGCTGGTTCTCCATTAGTATGAGCATTAAAAAAAGTCCAATTCTTTTTGGAGAAGCGTCCCAACATGGTGCTCAGTATCCATTCCATCCTTCAATAAATCCGCTTACAAAAAGCAACAGATCCAAGGAAAGCTACTTTTAAGGTGCCAGAACCTTGCATTCCCAATTCCGTAGAATACGTGCATCTTTGTCGCAATTTTTAGACCGGGGATCAGTTTATGTGCAGTGGTAGATTTGCCGCAACATGGCTAAATCCTTAGTTTTATGCAGGTTATGAGAATTCAATGGTATCGGCTGACCGGGCTGATGGTAGTGGGTATGATGGCGGTTGTCTCCGGACACGCGCAGGAGGTTCGCAAATACAGCAACGAATTTCTTTCTATTGGTGTGGGCGCCCGTTCGTTGGGCATGTCCAACTCCACGGTAGCCACCATCCGAGACGTAGATGCCGGGTATTGGAACCCCGCTGGACTCACCGGGGTGCAAAATAACCTGCAAGTGTCGGCCATGCACTCTGAATACTTTGCCGGCATTTCCAAATTCGACTATGGGGCCATTGCCACACCGATTGATTCAATGAGTACGCTGGGCATCAGCGTCATTCGGTTTGCGGTGGATGATATTCCCAACACCACACAACTAATTGATGCTGAAGGCAATGTAAACTACGACCGCATCACCAGTTTTTCAGCGGCCGACTACGGCTTTCTGTTCTCCTATGCCCGTAGGATGAAAGTGCCGGGCCTTTCCATTGGAGGAAATGCCAAGATCGTATACCGCCGGGTTGGCGACATGGCTTCGGCCTGGGGCTTTGGCTTGGATGCTGGTTTGCAATACCAATACAAGAAGTGGCAATTTGGCGCCATGGGCCGCGACATCACCAGCACCTTTACCGCCTGGACTTTCAACCTCAACGAGGAAACCCGAGAAGTTTTTACCCTTACCGACAACGAAATTCCCGAGAACTCACTCGAAGTGACCCTGCCCAGACTCATTCTCGGAGTGGGTCGTCAATTCGACATCAAAGAGCGTTTTTCCATCACTCCGGAGATTAATTTTGACGTAACCTTTGACGGCCAACGCCCAGTGGCCATTAACAGCGACCCGGTGAGCATCGACCCACACATGGGCGTGGAAGCCAGCTACCTCAATTTGCTCTACCTCCGATTGGGAGTAGGCAACATACAGCAAGTGAAAGCCGAAATTGGCGATCAAAAGGAACTCACTTACCAGCCCAACATGGGTGTAGGTATCCGCTTGAAAGGCATTAGCATCGATTATGCATTAACGGATATTGGCGACCAATCGGTGGCGCTTTTCTCCAATGTCTTCTCGCTGCGACTGGAATTTAACAAACGAAAAAAGTAAGGTGAAAAAAGGCCTGGCAGTAGTCTTTGTATTTCTGTCGGCGGTGCTGGCCCAAGCCCAGCCACCGTCCAACCAGTGGATCGACTACTCACAGCGCTACCTCAAGATCAAGGTCACCGAAAACGGCCTTTACCGCATTGATTTCAATGCCCTCAGCACGGCCCTGGCCACGGTCAATCAAAGCATCACCACCTTCGACCCGCGCGACCTGCAACTTTTTGGCCGTGGAGAACAGTTGCACATTCATGTAGAAGGAGAGGCTGATGGCTCTTTTGACCCGGGCGATTTCATCGAATTTTTTGGCGAGAAAAACGACGGCTGGTTGGATGCGGAATTGTACGACACGCCACAAGACCAAGCCAATCCATTTTTCAGCCTCATTTCCGATACCGCAGCTTATTTTCTCACCTGGTCGACCGATCCTTCGGTCAATAAGTTGCGCATGAACGACCTTTCGCCAGGGGTGGTTCCTATCACACCCAGCAACTATTTTATAAAAGAGTCGCTGGTGCAATGGACCAACGAGTATTTCGATGGGCCCAAGAATTCGTTCGGTTCCAGCGACCCCGAGTATTTTGGTGGTGAGGGTTGGTTTCGCGGCCGTTTTGGTTTCAATACCAATCCTTCGTATCTGCTAAATACGGCCAACATCGACGTGCCGGAAATTTACAGCGGCTCCGGGGCGCCCAACGCTGTGTTGCGCACCGTGGTGGCCGGCGTTTCTAACGCCACTCAATTTCCTGACCACCGCTTGCTGCTCACCTACGGCACCAGCCCGTCGACTTTAAAAGACACCACTTACGACGGTTATGCCCTACTGCCGTTTGCTTTCAATATTCCTGCCGCTACCCTGGCCAGCCAAAGCAACAACGGGGTGTTGCCCCTGCGGTTTGGAAATGCTCCCCTGGCCAACGTACCGTCAGCCGATTTTCAAACCATCAGCCACTACCACATTCGCTACCCCCACCGGATGCATTTTGAAAATCAGAGCGAATTTGAATTCTGGCTACCAGCCAGTCCCATCACCTATTCCGATTTTCAGGCCAGTAATTTTAGTACAGCGGCTGCCACCCATCTGTACGACCTTACTGACCACAACCGCATTGCGATTACCCAAAGCCAAGACAGCATAAAGGTGAAGGTACCTCCGGGTGGTGAAAAGCGGTGTTATCTCACTACTGCGGCCAACATCACCAACCTAAGTGCCAGCGACTTGCAGCGCGTCAACAGTGGTGGGCCCGGTCAATTTCGAGACTATGGTGCCATGAGTGGCAACGGGATTGAGTTCATTCTCATCACCCACAATTCGCTCTGGAATGCCGTTACCGGATATCGGAGCTACCGCAACAACCGCTTTGTCACCCTACAGGTGGATGTGGACGATCTTTACGACCAATTTGCCTACGGCATTCCCAAGCATCCTTTGAGCATTCGCTATTTCGCCGACTTTTTGTTGCAAAATTGGGCCACTGCGCCAGAACATTTGTTTTTGGTGGGCAAATCCATTTCGGAGCGCTATTGCCGGTTCAATGCTACCAACGATGCCAATAACCTGGTGCCGACCATTTCGTTTCCGTCGTGCGACAATTTGTTTACGGCCGGCCTGAATGGCACCACCTTCGAAACGGCCATTCCAATTGGTCGGTTGAGTGCCAAATCAACCAATGAGGTGAACCTTTACCTCGACAAGGTGATGGAGTTTGAAGCGCAACAAAACAGCAATGTTCAAACCCTTTCGAACAAGGAATGGATGAAAAATGTGCTGCACTTTGGCGGGGGCACCACCGCCAATGAGCAAGCGGCATTTCGCAACAACCTTACCGACTACGAAACACTGGTAAGGGACACCAACTTCGGTGGAGTGGTGTACTCTTTTTTCAAAACGGAGAATACACCGGTTCAGGTCAACGTTTCCGACTCTATTAAAAACCTCTTGCGCGAGGGTGTTTCCCTCATGACCTTTTTTGGCCACGCTGGTGGAGGAAGTTTCGACATCAGTATTGACGACCCGGCGGTGTGGGACAACCAAGGCAAGTACCCCATGCTCATTGCCAACTCTTGCCTGGTGGGCGACATTCATTTTCCGCTGGGGCAACAGTTAAGCACTTCGGAAGAATATGTGTTTACGCAAGAGGCCGGAGTGATTGCCTTCCTTTCGGTAATTGCCCTGGGCTATGCTGGTCCACTGGACAACTATACCAATGCTTTTTACCGCAACCTCAGCCGCGATAATTATGGCGCTACAGTTGGGGAATTGATGCAGGAAACGGTGATCGCCTCACAAATTCCAAGCAATCGCCTCAACCGTTGGACAAGTTTAGAATTTACTTTGCACGGCGACCCTTCGCTGGTGCTCAATGCGCACGAAAAGCCGGATTATGTCATCTCTCCCTCCAGGGTGATTTTTGAACCGGAAAACATTACCACTGCACTGGATTCTTTTCAGGTTAAGGTGGTAGTGACCAACATTGGCAAGGGCACCAACGTGCCACTAACGGTGGATTTGGACCGCCAACTGCCCGACGGTACAGAGTTCAATTATTTTCAAACGGTTAATGGAGTAGCTTACCGCGATACGGTGGTCTTTACTTTGCCGGTGGATCAGGTGAATGGGGTGGGTCAAAATGTATTCAACATTCGGGTAGACATTCCGCAGCATGTGGTAGAGGAGCTCGACGATGTGGCCAACAACCAATTGACAACCGATGTCTGGATTTTTTCGGACGAGCTCTTCCCAATTTATCCTTATGATTTTGCCGTTGTTCCCTACAACAACGTGACGCTCAAAGCTTCTACCGGTTCGCCTTTCGCCTCCGAACGGGATTATTTGTTTGAGATCGATACCACGGATTTGTTCAACAGTGTGAGCAAACAAAGTGGCGTTATTCGCAGCAAGGGCGGGGTTCTGGAGTGGACACCTAACCTTGATGCGTTGCAAGGGCAAAGCAATGTAGATCGCGATAAGTTTGTGTATTTCTGGCGGGTGGCCCCTTTCAACTCGAATCCCAATGATCGGAAGTGGCGCGAATTCTCATTTCAATACATTCCCAATCAAGAAGGTTGGGGACAGGCCCACTTTTTCCAATTCAAAGCGGATGATTTCGACCTGATCAATTACAATCGCACTTCCAGAGAATTGAGCTTTTTACCATCGGTAAGGAGTTTGTCTTGTCATGTGGTGGGCAACCCGGGCACTGTGCCGTCCTCAGTAAACGCCAACGAATTCCGCATCGACGGGGTGCTGGGTGAATGGGGCGAATACGGCCTGTGTGGAAGCACTCCTTCGATCTATGTGGCGGTGATCGATTCGTTGGAATTGAAACCCTGGGCTACTTATTGGGTAAATCCAAGCACGGGAGAAGCCTTTAATCCTGAGCATGCCAACTATGGCAATGCCAACAATTTGTACGGGTGCCGGAGCAACCGACCGGAACAGTATTTCCGTTTCCGGGTCACGGACCCTACGGAATTGGACAGTTTGGTCAACTTCCTGACCAACCGCATCCCCGACGGTTATTACATTTTGGCTTATACGGGAAGAAGAGGCAATTTTCAACAACCCATCTGGAACGGTCGCCTCAATGCCTTTACGGCACTCGGAGCACAGCAAATCACTTCGGTAGGAGATTCCATTCCCTACGCATTTTTCTGTCGCAAAGGCTATCCGAATTCGGTAAAGGAAGTCGTCGGCAGCAATCCTTTCGATCAAATTGACCTGGACACAACGATTTCCAACACCGTGAGCCGTGGTTCCATTACCACACCAACGATTGGGCCGGCCGCTTCTTGGGAGAACCTGCACTGGCGCATCACATCGCTGGATAACATTCCTACCGATTCGGTCACTTTAGAGGTAATCGGCATTCAGCAAAGTGGCGTTACCGATACCCTTGCCTTATTCGGGGCGTCCAGCACGGACATTGACCTGAGTGCCTTCGTCAATGCGCAAACCTATCCTTACCTGCAATTGCATTCGGTGATCCGGGACGATCTTACCCAGACCTCAGCTCAGCTGCTTTCGTGGCATGTATTGCACGAACCTAAACCAGAAGCTGCGGTGAATCCTTTGTCAGGTTTTACCTTTTTATCGGACACGGTACAACAAGGAGAACCGGTGCAGTTAGCTCTCGCCATCGACAACGTGAGCGACTACGATATGGACAGCTTGCGGGTCGTGTATTATATAGAAGACCCCAATGGTCAACGGCAAAGTGTAACGTACGAATTGCAAGATTCGCTGCGCGCGGGCAGTACTTTATTTGATACCATCGCTTTCGATACGCGAAGCGCCACCGGACAACATACCTTTTGGATGGAAGTGAACCCGGAAGATTCGCTTTGGCAATTGGAACAATTCCATTTCAATAACCTGGCTTTTGTGCCTTTTTACGTCAACAGCGACAACACCAACCCTACCCTCGATGTCACCTTTGATGGCATTCACATCCTGGACGGTGACATTGTTTCGCCCAAACCGTTTGTGGTGGTGCGCCTGGACGACGAGAATCCATTTTTAGCCCTCAACGACACGGCTGATTATCAGGTGTTCCTCACCGCTCCCAACGGTACACAGACCCGCATTCCGTTTGTGAATGGTGCTGGCGTAGAAGTGATTCGGTTTTTACCCGCCCAATTGCCCAACAACCGGGCTACCCTCGAATTCCAACTCGATTTACCGGAGGATGGCGAGTACCGCTTAATGGTTCGTGGCTCAGACCGATCTGGCAATGCTTCGGGCGACAACGACTACCGCATTTCTTTTGAGGTCATCAACCGCTCTACCATTACTCAGGTGTTGAACTATCCTAACCCTTTCAGCACTTCTACACGCTTTGTATTTACCCTTACCGGATCGGAAATTCCGGAGGTGTTCACCATTCAGATTTTGACGGTGACCGGAAAAGTCATTCGAGAAATTCGCCGGGAAGAGCTCGGACCCATCACCATCGGCCGCAACGTGACGGATTTTGCCTGGGACGGCCGCGATGAATACGGCGATCCGCTGGCCAATGGGGTATACCTCTACCGGGTAGTGACCAAGATCAATGGGCAATCGGTAGAAGGTCGCGAAACCGAAGCCGATACGTTTTTCCATCGGGGTTTTGGCAAGATGTACCTCATGCGCTAAAAACCTATTCAGAGTTTAGCTTGGCTTGATTTTCTTCGTCATCGAAAGTGGTATCTTCGCTTCCTGATGTCCAATCGGAATTCTATATTACTGCTATTATCGCTACTCAGTGGCGTTTTTATGAGCCTGGGATGGCCGCACATGGGTGGCATAACGCCATTGCTTTTTGTGGGTCTGGTGCCTTTACTTTGGGTAGAAGAGCAAATCTACCTGCGCAAGCAAAACGGCTCGCGTCAACGCCTCTCGCCCTTTAGCTACCTCGCTTTTCTCACCTTCAATGCAATAACTACCTGGTGGGTTTGTCACGCTTCGGTGGGTGGTGGCATAGCGGCCATTGTTTTCAATTCCGCCTTTATGGCCGGTGTGTGGCAACTCTATCACTTCACCAAAAGGAAGGTAGGCCGCAGAGAAAGCTGGTTTGCCCTGATCTTCTATTGGATTGCTTTCGAATCGATTCACCTCACCTGGGAACTTACCTGGCCCTGGCTCACCTTTGGAAATGGGCTGGCCAATGCTACAGCCCTTGTACAGTGGTATGAGTACACCGGAACCCTTGGAGGTAGTACCTGGATCCTGGTGGTGAACCTGTTGGTGTTTGAGCTGGTGCGTTGGTGGAAATCGTCAGAAAAGCCGACCAAAGTGAGAAACCGACTTGCGGCAGCTCTGATCCTCACCCTTGTGGTACCGATGGCGGCTTCGCTCTCCATCTTTGCCAGCTATGAAGAGCAGGGCGAAAAAGTAGATGTATTGGTTTTGCAACCCAATATTGATCCTTACAACGATAAGTTTGGAGCAATGACGCCGGAGCAGCAGCTGGATAAGATGTTGCAACTGGCAGATCCACTGTTGGACGATAGAGTGGAATACGTGGTAGGTCCGGAAACAGCTCTGCCCTCTACGGTTTGGGAAGACCATCCCAATAACACGGGCACCTTTACTCAATTGCAATACTTTGTGCGGGAGCACTCCTACCTCAACGTGATTATTGGTATGAATTCGGCTAAGGTTTTTGAACCGGATCAGCCGCTACCGGCAGCCGTTCGAAAGTTTTCCAAGGGCGACAAATACTTTGAAAAGTACAACACTGCAGTTCAGTTCGATCGCAATGAACAGCCCATATTTTATCACAAATCCAAACTGGTTCCGGGGGTAGAGCGCATGCCCTATCCTTCGATCTTCAAATTTTTAGGTGATTTTGCCATCGATTTAGGAGGCACCAGCGGCAGCATGGGAACCCAAAAAGAGCGGACGGTCTATTTCGATCCCGACCGGCCAACCTTAGGAGTGGCTCCGGTTATTTGTTATGAATCCATTTTTGGAGAATATGTGACCGATTACATCCGCAACGGAGCAAAACTGATTTTCATCGTGACCAACGATGGCTGGTGGGAAGATACACCGGGTTACAAACAGCATCTTGCCTACGGCCGTTTGCGTGCCATTGAATGCCGCAGGAGTATCGCCCGCTCGGCCAACACTGGTATTTCTTGTTTTATCAATCAAAGAGGAGACGTATCTCAGGCTACCGGTTGGTGGGTGCCAGCCGCCATTCGGGAAACAATTCTTGCCAATGATGAAGAAACGGTTTATGTCAAATATGGAGACTACCTTGCCCGAGTTGCTTTATTAGTCAGTGCTTTGTTGGTGCTTTTGACCATTGTACGCAATTTTGTACCTAAGAAAAGTAGTGCGGTATAAGCGAACATTTGTTCGATTTGGCGGTTTATCGCACCTATACTTCTTTTAAAAAGCATGGCAAAAACCGGAGTTCTTCTGATCAATCTTGGCACTCCTGACGACCCATCGGTCGGCAAGGTGCGCAAATACCTCTTTCAATTTCTCAACGATCCACGTGTGATCGACCTTCCTTGGTTGGCTCGGGCAATTTTGGTGAACCTTATTATTGTACCTTTTCGCTCTTTTGGCTCCTCAAAAATTTATAAAGAACTGTGGACCGATCGTGGTTCTCCCTTGCTTTTTCACGGTGAGAAGGTGCGCGACATGTTGCAGGTAGAATTGGGTAGTCGTTTTCAGGTAGAACTGGCCATGCGGTATGGTCAACCGAGCATTCCATCGGTATTGCGAAGAATGCGGAAGGAAAACTACAAGAAACTGATTCTCGTACCAATGTTTCCTCAGTATGCCTCCGCCAGCAACGGTTCGGCCATGGAGGCCGCCATGCGCGAAATTGCATCTTGGTGGGTGATTCCTGAATTGGCCGTGGTAAGTCAATTTCACAATGACTCGCTCTACCTCGAAGCTTTTGCCGAAAGGGGCCGTCAATACGACATTGCATCTTACGATCATGTACTTTTTAGCTACCACGGATTGCCCATACGTCACGTGGACAAAGTGTATGGCGAAACTCCCTGTTCGGACCACAACTGCGAACACGAACTGAACGAAGACAACAAATACTGCTACAAAGCCACTTGTTTTGCAACGACCAGGGCTTTGGCCGAAAAGCTGAACATTCCGCGAGAAAAGTACACCGTTTGTTTCCAGTCGCGCCTGGATAGAAATTGGTTGGAGCCTTTTTCAGATAAGGTAGTAGAAGACCAAGCCAAACAAGGCGCCAAGCGTTTGTTGGTATTTAGTCCGGCCTTCGTGGCCGATTGCCTGGAAACCACGGTGGAAATTGGCAGTGAATACGTTGAGATTTTTGAGGAGCACGGTGGCCACGAATTGCAACTGGTCGAGAGCCTCAACGACCATCCTTTGTGGGTGCAATCGCTAAAGGAAATGGTATTGGCCCGCGCCTGATGGCATGAGAGAAGTTGCTGTCTTTCCTGTTACACCCGATTTCATGGATCACCTCCTGGCTTGGAGCCAGGACTTTGAGCGGGTCTCCTTTTTAGACAGCAGCCGTCATCCCACTTCCGGGCTATCCGATCAATTCCACAGCCTGGTGGCCCTTGGAGCTAAAAGGGAACTTACCGCCCAAACAGGAAATGCCTTTCAACAGTTGAAAGCCTTTCAACAAGCAGAAAAAGATTGGCTGTTCGGCTTTTTAGGCTACGACCTCAAAAACGAAGTAGAAAACCTGCATTCACACCATCCCGATGGTGTAGAATTACCCGACCTGCATTTTTTCCAACCCGAACATGTCATCCGGGTCAGTTCCAACCGGGTAGAAGTAGCTACCCTTGGCACGTCACCCGAATCGGTGTATCAAGCGGTGCTGCGTGCCGCCCCACTTGCTACGGGGGGGGGGGGGAGGGGCGAACCCAAAAGAAAAAAAAAAAAAAAAAAAACAAAACAAACAGCACCCACAGAAGAAGAAACACAGAAAAAGAAAAACAAGAGAGGAC
>CALCCE010000099.1 GCA_937899835.1 uncultured Flavobacteriales bacterium
CAACAGCAACGCGACTATGAGCAGACCACCAAAACCAGCGATGAGCGAAGCGGGCCAGGAAAGAAAACCTTGTCCAAAAACCACGGATTTTACGACTTCAATCAGCAAGAGCAAAACCGCGATGCCAAAGGATACGAATTGACTTTTTTGGGGAGAAGTAGACATATCTATTGAGGTTATGGGCAGCAAGTTAACGCAGTTCGGGCAATGATCTATAGCATCGGATAAGTAATTCGGCTTGGTGGTATCGTTATGCGGACTTTATCCTAAAAAAAGAAGTTTATCATGCTTTCAAAAAGCAACCTTGGAAAATCCTTTCGTCTACTATAGTAGAACTCAATTTAACCCTAATCAAGAATGCTTATCCCAAACCGATTGGGGGCTCCACTGTTGGCAGCCCTCCTGTTCTTCCTATGCCTCAATGGAGCCCAAGCCCTCACCTCAGGCCTTGCCGGAGGAGACATTCAGTACGAATGCCTGGGCAACGGCCAATACCAAATTGAACTTAACCTGATGCGCGATTGCGCGGCCACTACGGCCATGCCGGCAACACAAACGGTAGCCATTACCAGTAGTTGCGGAGCCAGTTTTAATGCCACCGTTTCCCTGGGAACACCAACTAACCTTGAGTGCTTTAGCTCTTTGGGTTCAAGCTCCTGCAATGGCGGCACAGGCATTGGGTACAAACGCTACCCGTATACTGGAGTAATTACTCTTTTACCGTATTGTAATGGGACCTGGGAAATGAGCTATACGGAGTGCTGTTTTCAGGGAATATTGGCAAGTACTACTGCTCAGAGTACACTTTTCCTAAAATCGGCCATCTTCACGGATGTCGATGACTGTAACCATTCTCCTAACTTGCCCTATTCATCCGACTATCCGGTGGTAATCTCTAATGACTATTACAGCTATCACTTTGGAGTAACAGACCAGGATGGCGACCGCTTGCGTTTTCAAAACATCGACTGGGTCAATTCACTTTCCACTTTTCAATCCAACATCAATTCACTATCCAACTCCTGGAATGTGATGACGGTGAACACCAGCTACAATCCTCCATCCATTGCCAACATTTACGGATACCTACATTCATTTGGCTATCAGCAGAATGCTGGCGTTTTTTCCGGTCCCAGCAACAACAGTATTCAGGCCTACCGGGTGGATCAATTCAATGGGGCCGGACAAAAAATTGGCTACGTTACACGGGTTTATCCAATCTTAGGCGGCTTCGGCAACAGTTGGATGAATTATTCTTTCCCTGTCTTCAATTCGAGTGGCAGCACCATTATCGACAGTGCCAGAATTGAATTGTGCCCGGGTGATAGCTTCGCCATTTCCATGAGTTTCAACACAAACGATACTTTAGATACCGTTCAAGTATTTTCGGATATCCAATCCCGGCTTCCCGGAGCTCAGTTGAGTACCAGCGGCACTAATCCGGTGCTCGTAGATGTTTCCTGGGTAGCAGTTCCCATCGCAAAAGAATACACCCATTTTTCAATTTCCGGACGCAATCAGGACTGTTTACTGAAAAAATATGCTAGCCGGGGCTGGGAAGTGCACGTCAAACAACCCTTAGACGCTGGGCCGGATCGAAGCATTTGTCAGGGACAAAGCACCACCCTTGGTGGCGACAATAGCGTGCAACCACAGTGGACGGCAATTTCCGGTGATCCTATCGTGTTGGGAAGCAACTTTTCTTGCGATACTTGCCCTTACCCGGTTGCTAATCCTTCTGTAACCACCGTTTATGTACTTACCGATACTTCCGCGTACGCTTGTTCCAGCACGGATACGGTGACGGTAACCGTTTCCCCAGGTTTAGCGCCAAACGGTTATGTGAGCGGCAACACTACGCTTTGTCCGGGAGATACCACGACACTGCAGGTAAATGGTGGCAACAGCTACCTTTGGTCTACCGGTAGCATCAATGCTTCCATCGCCGTGCATCAAGCCTGGGCTTACACCGTCACCATAACCGATACT
>CALCCE010000100.1 GCA_937899835.1 uncultured Flavobacteriales bacterium
ATTTGCCCAATGGTGGTATACCCGCTTAGTATTGGAGCACTGTTGCGTGATCGATTATCTACGCAACGCTTTTCTTTTGCCCGTCCATCATATCTGCTTTGGCTTCCTCAAGGCCAACCCTCGTGAAAGTAGTGGACATCTATTTGTTGTACCTACTTCACTTTGATCGATCTATGAAATTCCCCTTTTTTCTAATCGTCCTGTGGTTATTGCTTTGGTTCGGTCTGTCTTCGACTGGTTACGCCACAGGTTCTGATCCCTTCCAAAGTCAAACCATTCACCCTACTCAACCGAGGTTCCTATACCGGCCCATTGATGTTCAATTAAAACCCCTTCACCGGGTGGGTGCGAGTTTCTGGTTTTTCGACCGGCATTATGTTTTGAAATATGAATACTGGAGGGCTTCTTTTGCCAACTGGCGCCTAATGTTAGATAGCCGGTTAGGGTTTACGGTTTTAGACTTCTTCTCCACCAATTATCAGCCTACCCCCAGACGTTTGAGTTTGACGGAAACTTTGGTGCTGGCGCCTTTTCGATGGCGGATTCGACCTGAGTTTGGTTTAGGAGCAATGGTGTTCTATAACCGCGTGGTATCCGATTATTCGAACCATGAATTCGCAGGTTGGCCTACCGATATTTACACAGCCATAGGCCCTAACCGTTATAATCGAGCTGACTATCGAAGCCGATGGCAGGTGCGTCCTACCGGGAGAATTGTCCTTGTTTTGGACTGGAGCAAAAGAATCACTACCAAGGTGTTGGTAGAAGGTGATCAAGCCTTTGTTACCCAAGGTGGAGGGGGAGGCGTGTTTCAATACCGGTATGTGGCCGAAATTGCAGTTGGTTTAGGAAGAGGGGGAGGAGCTGCCCGATTGTTCAAATGGGGAGCATGAACCGAATTGAAAAAGACCTACTTCTGCTGCACCGGCCGGTGGAAAAACACAAAACCGTTTTTGCGGTACAGCTCCGTTAAATCTTCGCGGCCTTCCAGTTCGTGCGCTTTGTGAATTTTCGTCACGATGTACACCTCCTTATCCGGCTGGCCGTTGATCATCCATCCTTTGAGTTGATTTTTGTCGATCACACCATTTTCGGTGAAGGAGGCAATGGGATCAGCTGGATAATCGGGAGGTGTTTTTTTGGTGTAGAAATACTGCCCATAGCTGCGGTAGCCATGGGTCACAACGTAGCAGTCTTCCCCCACTTTGCTTTCGAAAAATTCCATGGCCGCCCGTTGCGAATAGCCTTCAATGTTGCCGATGTAGAAAATGAGGGTGAGGTTGACAAACACCGCCATGCCGAGAAATAGGGCGCCAAAGGCCCGTTGCACTTGTTGGCGTTTGGACAGCACAAAAAAGGCGATCAGAATGCCCAACAACCACAGGCCCGCTACCGCTTCCAATCCTGTCCATTGAATGTCGGCTTCCAGGTTGGCCCGGGCGAAGGGATCTTTGGAAAAGAGCGGTTCGATGACTTCGATGTTCATGCCCACAAAGGGCAGCACTGTAGTAGCAAAAACGAACAGGCCGCCCACGCTCCACAATCCAATTTTCAAAGCCCGGTTGAGCACCATGCGCCCTTCGATGAGGTGATAGGCCGTGAGCGCAGCCAGGAAGGTGAGCGGGAAATAGGCCATCGAGCTGTAATGCACAATTTTGGATTGCACGATGGTAAACAGCACCAACACCACCCCGAGCAAAACGATCATCCACCGGCGAAAATCGCGGTGGTGTTCTTGCGATTGCTGCACCGGCCAGAGTGCTTTGAGGGCAAACAACGAAATGGGAAAACAACCGATGAGGTTCACCACAAAGTGATAGCCTGGAAAGCCAGCGTGGCCTGCATCGGGGCGTTTAAAGATTTCCCATTGCCGAATGGTGAAATCGATCACAAATTTCGGTCCATTGGCCAAGGTTTCTAAGCCATACCAAATGCCCGTGACCACAAAGGCAGCCAGCACGTACACGACGACCTGAGGGATGCTAAAAAACACCCGAAAGCGCTGAAACACCCAATAGGTGCCAATGGTGAGCCCAGCCAAAAGCAGGGCCACCGGGCCTTTGGTGAGAATGCCGAAACCAACGATTAAACCGCCCGAAAACAGATAGAACCAAGGGGAGTGCTTCAAGGAAATGCCCTCAAAGGCCTGATCGCGCAATTGCGCCCTTCGCCAGCGGTAGAGCACAAAATAGTAGATGCCCAAAAAGATGAACAGGTTGAACCAAGGGTCGATGATGCCCGACTTGAAGTAGAGGTGCGGCAAAACGGAACCCAAATAAGCCCCTGCCCAAAGTAAGCCAAAGCGCTGGTTGTACACCTGCCGCCCAAGGCGAAACAGCAAGACCAGGGTGACGATGCCACAAATGGCGTTGGGAAAACGGGCCGCATATTCACCAACCCCCATCCCTTGCATTGACAGGGCTTGCATCCAAAAAAAGAGTGGAGGTTTTTCGTTGAAAGGAATGAAATCTACGTAAATGCGCGACAGGTCATCGTTGACGACCATTTCACGAGCAATCTCCGCAAAGTTGATCTCGTCCCAATCAAAAAGGTGTACTCCGCCCAGAAAGGGCAAAAAGAAAAAACCACCCAATGCGGCCAGGATCAAGGAGTACTTGATGCCGGGTTTCATTATTTCTTCTTGCCGCTAAAGAGGTTGAGCACCTTGCTCACAAAGTCATCGTTGATGCCCAAGGTCCGTTTTACCGAGGTATATACCGCAATCAACTTTTTGTCCAGCCAAATCAAGATGGCTTTTGCTCCGTCGGTCGGCCGGGCTTTGTAGTTGGTGGTGCGCAAGCGCGGTGCTTTTTCTTCTTCCGTAAAATAGTAGAGGGCAATGGATTTGCGCGACTCTCCTTCGGGGCACATCAGCGGTTCGGGCAGGCCGTGGTACGAATCTTCATCGGTGTTGAAAATCACCGCTCGGTTGTAGATCGGAGAAATTTTCTGCACACAAGCTTTCATTTGGCGGTCCCACAGTTCCAGGTCGCCACCAAATTCTGGCTGCCAATCTTTGTTGAGGTACACCAACAAATTCACCCGCCTGCGCCAGTTGCGTTTGTGTGGATGTACGGTAAAGTCGGCGTGAATGTTGAGAAACCCGCCACGCATACTTTGGTGCAACCCGCCACCTTCGAAGGTATCGTCGGGCAACAGGTTGGGTATACCGGTCAACTCACTCAGGTAAGTACAAAACTCGGGCGTGTTCAAGGCCTTCACCACATCCTGAATGAAGGGCGGCAAGAGCTCCAACTTGTTCAGGCCGTGCTTTTTTTCATTCACGTGCACGTAGTGAATCCATCCTTGGTCTTGCACCCTTGGAAATTCGCCCAAAGCCTTTTCGGCGGCCCATTCCTCCAGAAAATCTTCTAAAGAAATGTGGGGGTAAGGAGGTTCGCTGTGGTAGCGTTTTTTATCGTCTCCGAGGCGCTTGTTCCAGCGCTTGAGGTCGATGATGGTTTGGGTAGAAGTCGATACCGCGTCCATACGCGAAGATTTGTGGTTCGAACAAAGATAGTTCGATTCGGTATATGAAATGGGAGAGAAAGAGGTAGGTTTTCCCCCAGCGATGTTAAAAACCTAAGCAGGAGAGGAAGGCCGATTTTCTTCGTCTTCGTCGGTACTTTCGGGGGTTCCGTTTTCCTGGTCAAGGTCAGTGTCTGGCACTTCGTCTGTCTCATTTTCCGGTATAGCGTCTGTGGGCTGAGGATCAGACTCAGGCATTTCTTCCGGCGTTGTGGTGTTGGTCTCGCTTTCGGTCTCAGTGGCTTGATGTTGTGCAATGGCCGCTTCCGCAACAGCCACATCCACTTTAGACTTGCCCAATAGCAAGCGTTCCAGGATGCCTTTTCGGTCTTTGTTGATGAGTGCATAGGTCATCACCCCGCTGGTGGCGAGTATGACGTACAATAAAATCCCCTGGTTGAAATTATCGGTTTGCAAAGTGGCCGGAATGGAAAAGAACAAAAGGATGGTGATCAAGCCCCTTGGAGCAATGAATACCTCGGGAAACAACTGATTCTTTACAAACAAGCGCAACGTACCGATGCGGGTAAAATAGACAAAAGCCAAAATCACCAGGCTCACCAAAATGGCACTTACACTCACCAGATCGCCCAGTTTGATGGTGATGCCGAAAATCACAAAAAAGAAGGTGCGCACCACAAAAGCCGCTTCACCAGTCACCAGCTTGCTGTCGTTGAGAATGGAAGTCATGTTTTCGTCTTTCACCAGGCCTTTCAGAATGCCCCTGAAAAACAGCCGGTAGTTGTTGATGACCAAACCAAATACCAGGATAATCAGCAGGGCCGACAAGTGCATTGTTTTGGCCACCGCATAGAGCAAAAAGAGCACCGCCAACAGCAGGGCAAATTTGGCGTGCGACCGAATGTTTTGAAACACCAATACTATGCCGTAGCTCACCGCCAGGGAGACTAAAATGGTAAGTACAATGCTCAGGCCGGTTTCAGCAAATACCGAGGTGCTTTCATTGCTTTGCAGCAAAGCGATCACCAAATAGAAAAACACAATGCCCAGGATGTCTGAAAAGGTGCTCTCGTAGATCATGAACTCCTTTTTTTCTTCCGATAGCGATAATATACTGGGGATCACAATGGCACTACTCAGAATAGAAAGCGGAATGGCGTAGAGCAGAGAATTCAAAAAGCCGACGTCCAGCACCACATTGAGTACTCCGGCAATGGTAAAGCCACAAGCCAGCAAACCAATCAAGGCGGTGCCAAAGGCTTTGAAAATCAGGCCCCGCTTTTCCCGCTTCAGCTCAAGGTCCAGGGCTGCTTCCAATACAATCATGATCAGTCCAACGATCCCCAGCACTTCGAGTATGGGAAACCAATCGTAATTCCCAATACCCGTTAAATCTCCGGTGAGGTTCAGGATGATTCCCAGCACGATCAACATCAGCACCGAAGGCACATTGGTTTTTTTGGCCAGCAGGTTGAAGATGTAGGAGAGAATCAGGATCAGCGATGCTCCGATGATGATGAAGTAGGGGTCTATATTTGCCATTGTCGTGGAATAAATCCGTTGGTTGCCGTCGATTGTTTGCCCAGGTTAAGGCGGTGTTTTTGGGGTGCTTTCCTGGCGATTTTGGAAGCCCGTGCCGCACAAGATAGCGTAAAAGGGTAAAAAAATGATCTAATTCCAGAGGAGCTTTCTTACCATGAAACGGCCGGTTGAACGGACGATATCGGCAATTCCTACCGGATAAAGCACCGCCCAAAGGGCAATGGCAGGCAACACCAAACGATCCCCCTGGTAATAGGAAAAACCAGAAATCAAAAGGTAAAAAAGGCAAAGTAAACTCAAATAAAAGACCACCAACAACCGCTTCCATTGCCTTTGAACCGCTAAAAGCATCAGCCAAAAGACCACCAAACCGATCATCCACCGGTGCAGCGAATAGTAGTGTCCATTCAGGGTTTCCATGTAGGAGTAGTAGATAGGATGCTCCACTTTGGCGGGAAACTTCAAATAGCTGCACTCCTCTTGTAAGTTGTCCTGCACCGTGGTCCAATAGGTGGTGAGAGCCGCCTCCGAATGCTGGCTGAGGTAATCCAATTGATCCGAAAAGTTCATGGCCTTGCTTTTGTCCACGGCGGCTTCGTGTGAAATGCCCTCCTGGGTTTCTATCAGGCGGGTCATATAGTATAGGCGAAACGTATTGCCCCCGATCTCGGAAACCTGCCAGGTATCGTGGCGTACCTTCATCAGCGTCACCTGGACCAGCACTGGACTGATGGCAAGCAGCAAAAACAACCACCGGCGGGGCTGAGTCAATAACGTCTTGTGGTGCAAAACCACAGCACCGGCCACCGTGCACAAGAACGGGAGATAGAAGCTGGGCCGGGTGCAAGTGAGTAACGCTAGCAGGCCCAATACCCACAACGCCAGTCGAAAGTGATCCATTTGTCGCCAACGTTTGGCGAGTAGCCAGGCGAGTGCCGCCAACATAAAAGTAGTGGTCACCTCCGTTAGCGCGTGCAAAGTCATCGCGATGAGCGAAAGGTTGCTCAACAACAGTGCTGCTGAGACATAGCCAACGATCCAACGTTCGGAGAAACGAAAGGACGCCCAAAAAACCAGCTGAACGGTGCCCAACCACAGCAACAAATGCAAGCCCCAGGTACCCCAAACACCGCCTAAAGTATCCGAGATGGCCAGGAGTATGGGATAAAACAAGGGTCGGATACGGGTATAGCCGGTGTATTTTCCCTCGGTCAACCAGGTGACCACTTTTTGGTGTCCCGTGGCATCCCGGCTGGCGTACATTACCTCCTCCGAAACACCTACGTGCAAATGGCTGTACACCCACGCATACACCAAAATCGAAACACCCAACAAGAGGCCAAAGTGCCACCAATGTGCTCTTGGCGTTGCTCTTAAAACGGAAATGCGTGTGGCGAAAGGCACAGGGGTAAATGCTTGAGCCGCAAAATACCACCAAAAAACAACGTTTTACAAACTGCCATCAAGCGGGTCAAGCACTAACCCGCAATAAATTGTCATAATCGAGTTCTACCACCAGGTCTTTCACCTGGTAATGGAGGTCCAGGTATTGGGCAATGCGGTGGCGCAACGCGGCAAAAGAGGCCGGGTCGATGGCGCCCACCACCAACTTAAGTGAGCCGGAATAGAAACCAGATCCCAGTTCCCTGATTTTAAGTTCACGCACCTCCAACACCTCTTGAAAATGCTCCATCAGGTATTGCTCGATCTGTTCCGGATCAATCTCCTCCGGGGTACTGTCCAGCAAAATGCGCAGCGATGTCCGAATCAGACCAACCGCCCATTTGCCCACCACTACCGCAATCACCAGACTCAAAATGGTGTCGATCACAAACCAATTGGTGTAATAAATCACCACACCGCCGGCAATGATCATCACCGATGAAAACGTATCTGCCAGCAGGTGCAGGTAAGCGCTTCGGGTGTTCAGGTTTTCCAGGCCGCTGCGCGACAAAATCCAGGCGGTGAGCAAGTTCACCATCAAGCCAATGATGGCCACCACAATCATTTCGGAGCCCATCACTTCCTGGCGCTCAAAAAAGCGGTCCAAACTGGTGTAGAGAATGTGCAGTGTGAATCCGGCCAAGCCAATTCCGTTGATGAAAGCGGCCACCGTTTCCACCCGACGAAATCCATTGGGAAATTTGCGGTTAGCGGGTCGCATCGCCAGGTCAGCCGCCAGAAATGAAATGAAAAGCGAAGCCGCATGCGAGAGCATATGCAAAGCATCGCTGTACAGCATCAAGCTTCCGGTCATCCGGCTGGCCACCAGCTCCGCAATCATGGTAATGATCGAGATGGTAATGCACACCACCAAAGCGTGCTTTTGTTTCAGGTTACGTTCAGCAAACGAGCGGTGCGCCACGTTGGCTTCTACAGGGTTTTCAATACTTCTTTCCATAACAAGAAAATGGAGGGTCAATAACTTCCACCTATCGGACGGTTGTTCCAATCCGGATGGTTTTCAAAAACCGGCAATTGTGCCGGAACACGAGTCATTCCTGTGGTATCGGTCAAGGATTCCATGAAAGAAACCAGGGCGCTTTGTTCTGCTGGTGTCAACCCCAGCCGGTCTTCAGGCAAGGTTTGGTTGGGGATGTTCAAGCCCATACCCGCTCCACCACCGCGGTTGTAAAAATCCACCACCGATTGCAGGTCTGGGTAGGCGCCATTGTGCATGTAAGGAGCGGTGAGGCCAATGTTGCGCAGGGTAGGGGTTTTGAAGGAATTTTTGTAAAAGTGAGCGTGGTCTTTTGGTCGGCCGTTAGCATAGCGCCCCAAATCAGCGTCCAATTCCAGGTTGCTGGTATCCGCTTGGGCAGGTACCCCCAACACCTCCGATTCAGTATCTTCAAAATCGGGTGGAACCAGGCCGGCAAAAGTGGGTGGGAAGTGACAAGTACCACAAGCCGCTTTGCCCATAAATACATTGAATCCCTGGCGAATCTCCGGAGCAATGCGTTCGGTTTCCCCCCGCAGGTATTGATCGAAAGGAGAATTGAAAGAATTCAGCGAAAGCACATACGATTCCAAAGCCGCCATGAGCGTGAAGCGGGTAATGGCCTGCTTTACTTGTGGAAAAGCCTTTCGAAAGCGCGCTTGGTATTCTTCACTTTGCTGCAGCCGGTCAATGACTTTACCTACCGTCATGTCGAACTCCTGGTCGTTCAAAATCACCTGCTCTGCCTGGTTTTCCAATTCCTCTGAACGGAGGTCGTGAAAAAACCGTTTGGCAAAAACCGCATTCAAAATCGTAGGAGCGTTGCGGTCGACGGTTCCCTTTTTGTCCATCGCCAGACTTTTGGCCAGTCCATCGGTAAATCCCTTTTGAGGATTGTGGCAGGAAGCGCAGGAACGTTGCAGGTTTTTGGAGAGCACCGGATCGAAAAACAACAGTTTCCCTAACGCGCGAACGCCCTCCCGGTCGTCCTTGCGGGACAATTTAGCGAAGTAGTAAGGATTGAAAAACTGCGCATCGAACCACGCGCGGTTGCGGTAGTTCAACGGTTGTTGGGCGTTGCTCACCTCATCAATGGTTTCAATGCCGGTAGCAAGGTGAAGGTCCAGCACCAGGCCATAGAGTGGATGGAGAAAGGTGCGGGTAAATTCCAGGCGGTCAAAAGTGTCAAAATCCTGGTGGTTGGCCAAGTAGATTTCTCCGGCTTCAAACCGGTGTTCCAGCTCCTGGCGCAACTTTTTCTGGTCTTCAGGTAGCCAATTGTAATACGCTCGGGTAGCCTGATGAACCGTAGCAAAAGCAGCTTGAGCCTCCGGCAATGCATGTGCAGACGCGGGAGTGTCGAAGCCGGAGAGCCCAAGGGTAGCAATGCGTACCAGTTCAAAACGTATGGCTTCTAGGATGTTGCGGTCAGCGATATAGGTTGCGTTTTGGAAAGCATGAATCGCTTTGAACCTGCTTTTGAGAGTCTTACAATGTTGTTGAATCACTTCCCGTTCGGAAAAGGGATCATCAGAAAAAATAAGTTCGTCCAGCACCTGCAGCCCCTCTGGCTCCAAAATGCTCAAACTGGGTGCGTGCCGCTCCAAAGCGAGGAGCGGAGCGCCATTGAGGTGGTCTTTGGTGGCTTGCGGATCCAGATGAGCCACCAAAAACTCAACGCGTTTATAGTGAATTCGGGTAGCTTTCAGAGCCGCTTGAAGATCAATCGTCCAAACCTCATTTGCACGGGTGCGATGAGCGGCTGTATGCAATTGGTCAATAGACATGGCCAATTGGTTCAAGTGACGCCGATAATCGCTTACAACTGTATCGTGAGGCGTTTGTACCTCCGGGGCAGCCCGGCGGAAAGCCATCAACACCAGACCAAGGGCCACCAATAAGAGAGAGACAGCAACGGTAAACTTTTTCACAGCAAGGGAGGTAAAAACCGGGCCCGGTGGAACGCCGGACCCGGAACATTCAGCAATGGTTTTCGAAGGGCCTATAGAATCACCAATTTGCGGGTTTCACCGTCCGCATTTTGGATGAAGTAGTTGCCCGGCTCTAAGTGCTCTACGTTGATCATATTCACGTTGCGTTGCACCATGATGCGCTTTCCGGTAACGTCATACAAAGCCACATCAGTAGTCTTGTTGAACCGCAGGGTGCGAAAAGCAGGGTTGGGGTAGATGGAGAAGGCCGCATCTGCATCGGTCACTTCGTCTACACTCACCGGATCGTAGATGATTTGATCCCAGCCGTTGATCGCATACGTCAACGAGTGGTTGTAGGGATAAGGGTTGGTGGAAGCCGGGTGCTGTGCGTTGATCAAAATGGTTTTGCCATCGGGGGTAAACGTAGCCCCGGTGATCTCAGCACCTTGTGGCACGATCGAAATCCGCACCAAATCGTTGATGGTAGGGTTGGAAATGTTGAGGTCGAGCAGAAACGCCTCGCAAGTGCGGTTGGTCACGTCTCCCGGTACCCGACCGTGTGAAGTACCGTTCAAATCTTCTTGAACGATCATCCAACTCTGTCCATGCACATATCCGACAGAAAGACCATCGGGGTTGGACAAGTGCTTGTCGGGATAGAGGTTGGCCGGAACCGAATCTAAAGCGTAGTAAGGACCTCCCTCCAAAAAAACGCTTACCTCTTCGGTGTTAGGATCGTATTTCAACACCCGTCCGTAGTAATCCCAATAGTCGCTACCGTTGATATCGAACCCTTGTTGCGTAGCACGGTCGATGTTGTGAGGAGCGTGAACCGCACCATCGTTGAACTCGTCGGCCCAACGGCCACCCGGGTTGTCGCGGCCCGTTTCGGTCATGTACACCATGCCCGTGTTGCGATCGGTGGCCACCCACTCCAAACGGTTGAACATCGTAGCGCCAGCGTCCACTGCCTCGTCGGCCCAGTTCAACATTTTGTTGAAGTCAGCATTGTCGATTTCTACCCATTTGTTGGGGTCATCGTGCTTGTAGACGTAGGTAGTACCGGAGGTAAAATCTCCTGGCGTATCGGCCACAAACTTGGTGAAGAAACCAGGGGTAGCATCGGCACCCAAGTACACCGTTTGGTTGTCGTTGGCCGTGGCACCGCCTTCAAAGGGTTGGCGGCCCCAGTTGTACTGCTTGCGCACCGCTTTGGCTTCAACCGGATCAATCTCTACCATCCAGTTGAAGTTTTGAAACTTGCGCACCGTTTCGCCATCGGCCGCAGCAATGTCGGAAGCAATGGTATAATCTGTTGTATCCAATACTCCGTTTCCACCCGCGTAGATGCTGGGGTTGCTGGTGCGGAACCACTCTTCAGCCGTAAACACCCGACCGTCAGGAGTCACCATACCGCCACAGTTCATTCCGGTTTCGCCAACGGTGTTGACAAAATCAACGTTGAAAAATTTCCCCTGACGGCCATCGGAAAGGGTTTGTTCAACGAGGATCAAGGTATCGTTACCCGGATCGCGGGTTACCTTGAAAACCGTCATTCCGCCACCATCACCAATCTTAGGATCGTGTTGGATGCGCTCGTGGTTCACACTCACCCAGCCCAGGTCACTGGAGTTGGTGTCTTCGGTGAAACCAATGAAATCGTGCCATTCTTTGGCAGGCACTTCGCCATCGGGGTTGCCATTGGTATCTACCACCTGCACCATGTCGTTTCCACCCACAAACAGCACCTGATAGGTGAGGGGCGAGGGCGGCAATACCACTTGCGTGTTGGTAAATGTGGGATTGATTTCCGGACTAAAAACAAATTGTCCGAAGGAGCTACCAGCTGCTAAAATTAGAGCAGCAGCAGATAAGTAAATCTTTTTCATGTTGGGATGATGATTTGCATGAATTAGAAATAGTTCGAATTACTACTAAGGGTAAGAACGAGGTCTTTCGACACCGCAAATCAAAACCACCCACATTACTGTGTGCTTAGAGGAGAGTTACCAGTAAGTTAGCGGTTAGGAAAATCTAAAATTGACCTCTGGTGGGAATGGAGGTATTTTTGGGGACAAAGTAGTCCACAGAAAAGGCAAAGTGCTACGGGCGAACGTTAAGCCAGTTTAAAGAATTTGTGCTAGTAGGCGATTCTTTTTTCGCAGTGTTAAAAACCGGTTAGGCCACCAAGCCCTTTGGCTATGAGTTAACACTAAGCCAATCGGTATAGCGCTTCTGCAAAGTGATGAGAAACAGCGTGGTAGGAAATGTAATGGAGTAGAAGGCGTGTTAAACCCTCAACAATGGAAGGTTTACTTTTCGAAAGTAACCGATTTGATAATGGCTTCCACCTCCCGCAAATACTCCCTTTTGTCGAATTGAGGTGCGTAAGCGTACCCTTCCATAAACACCAAACGGTTATTGACCGGGTCCACCGTGACGAGTGAAACAAACGGGCCGCCCATTTTGCTGGCCGCTTCACAAAAGCACCACAAGCCTCTGGTTTCCATGGCGTAATTGCCCCTGAAATCTACCGGAAGCATTTGGGGCGGGAGTTCATCCCCATAGAATGTTTGCATGAAGGCATCATCGGTGCTGCCGGTCACCACCAGACCATTAATAGAGTCGCGCACCTGCATGATGTATTCTTCCGACAATTGCGTGGTATCCTGGTAGTCTTCGAAGTACACCACCACCCCTTGGTTAATTTGATGTTGATAGCCTCCTTGCGTGCGGTCGCGTTCAAGCCACAACCAAAACAAGTTGTCTTTTTCGAGCGCAAGGTCCATGGCCTTGGGCACCACCATGTTCAACCCGTATTTCTTTTTGATCTTCTCGCCAGCTGATGGGTTGCCAAACTTCTGGTTGTATTCCACAATGCGGGAAAGCTCTTTGTTGGTAAAATACACCGGCAACTGATCGGCTTCTTCTTTCAGCACCTGCAAGGCACCGAGTTCGTTGGGAGAAGTCACCTGTACCACGTACTGGCCCTTGGCCCACACATTTTTTCGCCGTTCCAGTTTAGGGCCGTCTGCCGAATATTTCGGATCGATATCGATCAGGAACAAGTTGCGGTGTTTGTTGTACAAGCGCCCGAAATTGGCCTGCGGTATGGCTACTAACTTAAAGCTGGGTTCGGGCTGTGGCAAACCATAAATCACACTTCCGAGCGATTTGCGGAGGATTTGGCCCATCTCCCCTTCCCAGTAATTTTGATTGATGACCACCACCATTTCCCAGGCTGCCCCGGTATGGCCGGGTTTGTTGGAGCCTCCACCTCCGGTGGAACTGCTGCAAGAGTGAAAAAGGGTAGCGATGGAAAAAAGAAGGACGATGGCGAGAGCAGAAAGGTAGCGCATGCGAGTGGTTTCAGGTTAACTGCCAACTCCCACAATGATTCGGGTTCCCGGTTTGAGGTTGCGGCTGTTAAGGTTTCGGTTCAACCGCTGCAAATCCTTTACCGAAATTCCCTCTTTGCGGGAAATATCCCACAAGGTATCACCTTTTTGGATGCGATAGTATACATAATTGCCCTCAGTTGTCTTTTGAGCCGTAATAGTAGAGGCCGCCTTGGCCGGAGCTTTTTTGCGCTTTTTTTCCGGAGTGTATACAATCAGCCGTTGCCCCGGCTTAATGCGCGTAGAGCGCAAGCCGTTCCAGGCCTTCAGGTTGCTCACCGAACAATTGTAGCGGTTGGCAATGGCTCCCAAATATTCGCCCCGGCGAACGATGTGCGTCTGGCGGGTTTCCGAAGGTGCCGAGGGAGCCGAAGATCCCGCCGTACTGGCGTATTGCTTTTTCTCTTGTTGGTACAAACTGTCGGCATTGGTCACAAACAGGCCAATTTTTTCACGGGGCAACACCAGTGTACGGGTGGTTTTCGATTTGGGCAGCACGCCCCGGCGATAAGCCGGATTCAGCAACTCCAATTCCTCCTTAGAGATGTCGAGCTTTTCTGAAAGCAAAGCAAACGAAATGCGGTCTGTCACCTGAACGGTATCTACGGCCGCATAGGTCACTTGTGGAGCAATGGGACGAATGTTGTGCTCCGTAGCATAAGCCATCACGTAGTTAACCGCAATGAAGGCAGGCACGTAGCCGCGGGTTTCCCGGGGCAGGTAGGGCCACAAGTCCCAATAATTGCGTTTGCCGCCCGACCGGCGAATGGCACGGTTGACGTTGCCCGGCCCACAATTGTAGGCCGCCAAAACCAGGTCCCAATTGCCATACATGCCATAGAGAAATTCAAAGTACTGGCAAGCCGCTTCGGTAGAGAGGTAGGGGTCTTGGCGTTCGTCATAATAAGAGGTGACACCCAAGCCATACATCCGACCGGTGCCGTACATAAATTGCCACAGGCCCACAGCTCCCGACCGCGATCGCGCCACCGGATTGAGGGCCGACTCCACCATGGCGAGGTACTTGAACTCGAGGGGAAGGTTGTAGCGGTCCAACGTTTCTTCAAACATCGGAAAGTACTGTTCACTCAAACCCATCATGCGGGCGGTCAAGTTCCGTCTGCGATTGGCATAGAGGCGGATAAAACCTCTCACACTGTTGTTGTACACCAGGTTGAATGGGGTTTCCTCGTTCAGTTCAGCCAGCCGTTGTGCCAGGACCGAATCTGCATATTCGGGAATAGAATCGGCCGCAAAACCCATGGGGTGAGGGGCCAGCGAGTCGGTTGCAGGGGATTGAAACCACGCATGGGTCAACAAGCTATCGAGGGCAGCCACCACCGGATCGTCCGGGGCCATGGTCCACACCACTTCGGCCGAATCGGCCGTCAGCGAATCGGTAACCATACTATCTATAGCGGTTGTTTCCTGGGCTTGTAGTGAAGGCACTACGAATAGGGTAGCCAGCCCGAGCAACACGTTTTTTACAGTCATATAAAAGCAATAGCCGACTCCCAAAACCGGGAGCCGATTTCGACAAGGCTCAAAAAACGCCATAAAAACAGGCCGCTCGGAAGCCCTGGCGGCTCAATTATCAACGTTTTGGTGTTTATTATCCCGATGGTGCAAGGAAGAAATCCTATGCTTGGGGTAGGGATAAGTAGCAGTAGTTTGGCGAAAGCCAGAAGGAAAATGAACTTTCCCTAACGCTCTTAACTTACGATTGGGAAAAGATATTGTTCATCAGGTAACTCGAAAAGCCGAGCATCGGTCCTTCTTCAAACGGACGGGCCAATACCTGCAAGCCCAGTGGCATGTCGTGGCGATCGTTGCCCATGGGAACCGACACTGCGGGTACTCCGGCCAGATTGGCCTGAACCGTAAAAATGTCTTCAAGGTACATGGCAATTGGGTCTTGTGCATTGGCATTCAACTCAAAAGCCGAGTGAGGGGTGGTCGGCAACACCATGAAATCATGGTCTTGGAGCACTTCGAGGGTAAAATCCCGAATGAGGCGCCTCACTTTTTGTGCCTTTGAATAATAAGCATCGTAATAACCGGCACTCAATACAAAAGTGCCCAACATGATCCTGCGTTTCACCTCTTTGCCAAAACCTTCGGTGCGGGTGTTGATGTAGGTGGAGGGAATGTCACTGGCATCTTCACTGCGGAAGCCGTAGTGCACCCCGTCATAGCGACTGAGGTTCGAAGAAGCCTCGGCAGTAGACAACACGAAATAGGTTGGTACCACATAGTCGATGTAAGGAAAATCGACTCCGGTAACCTCATACCCTTCTGCCTTCAGCCGGTCAAGGGTTTGTAGCGTGCGCTCTTTCACCTCCTGATCCAAACCAGGTTGCTCCAATGCGTTTTTGAGATAGGCTACTTTTTTGGGCCCCTGTTCTTTTAGCTGTGCGGTGTAAGGTGCAACGGGTTGTAAGGCAGCGGTGCTGTCGTAGGCATCGGCTCCGGCCATGATTTCGAGCAGCAGTGCCGCATCTTCGGGCTGGTGCGTAAAAGGGCCGATTTGGTCAAACGAAGAGGCGTAGGCAATCAAGCCGTGGCGAGACACCCGCCCATAGGTGGGCTTCAAACCTACCACACCACAAAAAGAGGCGGGTTGGCGAATGCTCCCTCCGGTATCAGATCCCAGCGAAGCAAAACACAATTGGGCTTGTACGGCCACGGCGGAACCACCCGAGGAGCCGCCCGGCACTTTGCCGGTATCCTGCGCATTGAGCACGGGACCGAAGGCTGAATTTTCGTTGGAGCTGCCCATGGCAAACTCATCGCAATTGAGCCGCCCGATAATGATGGCGTCTTCAGCCAGCAGGCGTTCTACTGCGGTGGCCGAAAACAAGGATTCGAATTCTCCTAATATTTTGGAAGCTGCGGTCAGGCGGTGGCCTTGGTAGCAGATGTTGTCTTTCAGACCGATTACCATACCGGCCAATCGACCTCCGTTTCCGGCCTTGATTTTGGCGTCTACCTCCTGTGCCCGTTGTCGGGCTTCGACAGCATATACTTCTAAAAAAGCGTTGAGCGAGGCGTGCGCTTCAATGCGATCCAGGTAATGTTCTACTAATTGAATGCAATTGACCGAACCCTCAGCGAGGTCGCGCTGGAGGTGGGCGAAAGAGGTATAGGCTTTCAAAGGAAAGGTGTGAAGGGTGAACGGAAACGAAACGGAGTTACTTGTCGACTTTCTTAGGGTCGTCTTCTCCGTTAGTAGCGTCTTTGAATTCTTTGATGCCCTTGCCCAAACCTTTCATCAATTCGGGTAGCTTGCGGCCTCCAAAGAGCAGCAATACAATAGCAACAATCAGAATAACTTGCCAGGGACCAATCGACCCCAATAGTAATAGCGATAAAAGCGTCATAATTTGAGCTTTGAATGTAGTGCAAAATTAGGGTTTTTCCCTTGGATTGCCGCGCAGACTGGTCGGGATTCGGAAATGCATCAATAGAGACGTCAACCCTCCGCTCAAAACCGTATCTTCTCCCTTCAATCCAAAAACCACGATCTGATGTCAAAATATGAAGAAATGCTGGCCACTTTCAAAGAAGAGATGGAGGGCATGGGCCTGGCCTACCAAGAAGAAATGTACCATGGAATAGTTGACCACCTTGGTCCGTCGATCTACGATCGGGATGCGGCATTGGTTGCCTGCTCTGACGATAGTGAGCTCCAACACATCAAAGAGCATTTTATCAAAGGTAAATTGGGTGTGGACGACGACGAATTGGCCGATAAAGTGATTCAGGAAGTGTGCCACGCCCTGGGCGAAAGCAACCGCAACAAGCACCGGCCCACTTTTTACTACCTCGTAGCATCCATCCTTCAGAAGGGAGAGGTGTTTTTCACACCCGATCATTTATCGGATGATCCCTCTTGAACTTTGAGTAGAAAGATGCGTGTGGCGTAGCATCAAATTCACGCAACGTCTTTCAATCACTGTATTGAAGCTTAGCGTTACGTGTGACTTAGGAAAAGAAGAAAGTAGGTAGTGTATGCAGGGATTGATGGATAACCGATCGTAGTTCCATCCCCCTTGGCTTCTCGACTCCGCTCGAAGACCGGGGGCCCGGACATTGAGCGGAGCCGAAATGGTAGGGAATTCACATCCCCAAATTCTAAAAGGATCAACTTGGTAGTACTGACTTAGGAAAGTCAGAAAATGCATGTGATATTTGATGGATAACCGATCGTAGTTCCATCCCCCTTGGCTTCTCGACTCATCCGGTAGGCTGACACGGTTCGCTCGAAGACCGGGGGCATGGACATTGAAAAGGGCACCGAATCCACTCAAGCGCACTCGATGTGACGGGGGCCTTTTGATAAATTCCTCATTGGGGAACCATATTGCCTTTGGTGGAGCAAACCAGTAGGTCATAAAACAGCCCAACACCTGTCCGGTGGAGTCACACCTCATTCTCATGTTTACCCAAAAAGCATTAAAATTGAGTATGCCTCGGATTGGGATGCTTTGGGTATTGGTGTTGGGGAGCTTTTGTGGCTGGGCTTCTTCCCACGATACAGTAGATTTTAATCGTGGAAAGCAGTGGTTTAACCAGCACCAGGATAGTCTTGCCGAAGCGGTGTTTGTTCGCCTGGTGCAGGAATCCGACAATTTATCGACCGACCAGCTGGGCGAGGCCCATTACTACCTCATGCAAATGGCTTGGGACCAAGACCGTTTTGCGGAGGCTTTGGCGCAAGGCGATTCCGCCTTAGTCCGGTTTCAGAATACCGATAATGCCTATTGGCAAGGGCGTACGCGCTACACCTTGTGCATGAAATACTTGATTTTGGGGAGCTACGAAACGGCTCTTGAACAAATTCAAGGCGCTTACGATCAATTCGAACGGGCCCGCGATACCGCCCAAATGATCTGGTCGCTGGGTCGCAAGGGAATTGTATTTCATGATATCGGAAAATACGGCAAGGGACTGGCTACTTGTGCCGAAGCGGAGGCTTTGGAAGATCGTTACACTCAAAAATCGGTGGACCGCCGGGTGATGATTTGGGGCATCACGGCCATCAATCACGACGATGGCGGCCATCCGGAAAAAGCAGTGGAACTCTACCGACAGATTTTGGCTTTGGAAAACGAGCTAAGCGCTCGAACCGAAATTGTGCGCACCTACAACAACCTGGGCAATTCTTTGCGAAAGTTGGGCCGGTTTGAAGAGGCGATGAGTTACCTGCAGTTGCACCTCGAAGCCTCCGAAAAGCAAGGTTTCCGCTATGGAGTGGCTACCGCCAAAACCAACCTGGGTGCGATTGCTGCCGAACAAGGCCGTTTAGAAGAAGCTCAAGATCTGTTGGATGAAGCAGAAGCAATTTCGTACGCCATTCGCGATACGGAGAAAATTTTGGATGTTTTGGAACAACAACGGTTGTTGCAGGAAAAACGCGGTGCAGATGGCCGGGCCCTGGCCTACCTAAAGCGCTACAATGCGGTGAAAGATTCGGTCTACAGTTTGGACAACCGGCGGCAGGTTCAACTTTTGGAAACCCGCTACAAAGCGGAGAAAAAGGAACAAGAAATTGCGCTGAAAGATGCCCGGCTGGACCGCCAGCAGGCGCAACTGAAAACCACCCGGGTGCTGCTTTGGGCCTCGGGCTTGGGTTTGGTCTTGGTGGCCATCATCGCTTTGTTGACCCGCAACCGCATTCAGCGGAAACAAGAACTGGCCCTGCAGCAGCAACGTACCCGGGCCAAAGAGGCAGAGGTGCAGGCCGCCCTGGATTCGCAGGAGCAGGAACGGGCCCGCTATGCCCGCGATTTGCACGACGGCTTTGGGCAACTGATTTCCATCTTGAAGCTCAACCTGAGCAGTTTGAACCGTGAAAACCACGCGGAACTTGGGGAATCCGAGCGGGTCTTGGCGGAGATGTCGGTAGAATTGAAGCGCATCTGTTTTGATATGAAGCCACAAACCTTGGTCGACCATGGCTTGCAAGCGGCCCTTTTGGAATTTGCTACCCGGGTAAATGCTACCGGAAAATTGCAGGTGCAGACGGACTTTTTTGGCCTCGAACACCGCTTATCGATGGAGCAGGAAGTGGCCCTTTTTCGCATCGTACAAGAGTGGATCAACAACATTTTGAAGTATTCAGAAGCGCAAGAGGTGACCTTACAAGTGACCCGCGATGAAGGAGAATTGACCCTCCTGGTGGAAGACAATGGGCAGGGGTTTGATCCACAGTTGTTAGAAAGCGGCACCGGCAACGGGTGGCGCAACATTCGTTCCCGCGTAGACGGGATCGGAGGCGATTTGGAACTTTCGACCCGGCCGGACATTCCGGGCACCAGCTTGATTGTGGACGTGCCTTTATCGGTTTCCTGAGCCAACGGGAGGCCCAAAAACTGTAGATTAGTAGTACGATCTACGATTGCAATGAAAGTTTTTCTGGTTGACGATCATGCCATTTTACTCAACGGCCTGGTGCGGATTCTTGAGGCAGAACCGGGCATCGAGGTGTTGGGTACTGCCGGTTCGGTAAAAGAACTGTTGGAACGCCTGGAAGGCTTGCAACCGGAGGTCCTGATTTCCGATTATTCTTTACCGGACGGAACCGGACTTGGCATTGTGCGAAAAACCAAGGAGTCGCACCCCGGTATGAAGGTGATTGTGCTGAGCATGCACGAAGAAGTACACCTGGTGAAAGAGGTGTTGAAAGAGGGCGTTTCAGGTTACATCCTGAAAAAAGATTCCCACAACGAATTGATCCGCGCGGTGTGGGCCGCTGTAGAAGGAAAAACCTATCTGAGTCCGGATATCAGCCAAATGCTCGTTCAACAGCTTTCAGCTCCTGAGCCCAAGGTGTTGCTCACGCCCCGCGAACGGGAGGTGCTGCGCCTTTTAATAGAAGAACAAACCAACAAGCAAATCGGAGAGCGGTTGTGCATCAGCGAACGCACGGTAGAAACCCACCGGAAAAACATTTTTCGGAAAACCGGAACGCACAACATGATTGCCTTGGTAAAATACGCCTACGCCAACCAACTCCTTTAAAGCTTCCCTCCACTTTGCGATTCTATCTTATCCGTAATTCACGGTAGATGAATTTACCGTAAGCCCGGTATGGTGCTGCGAAGGCCTGTTTTCAACATTTGTTGTTGTACAAAAACAGGCAAATTATGAAAAACGTTATGCTGCTTTTCAGCTTGCTGATCGTGCCCATCTGGGTGCTCGGGCAAGTGAAAGACATGGAAAAGGGCCGTTCTTACGAATCGGGCAAATCCATAACCGACCTCGACCTCAAAAAGGATTTCGACACGCAGATTAAAATTCTGAAAAAGAACAAAAAGCTCATTGTGCTGCGCGGTGCATTGCACTTTAAAACCATTGATGTGGGGGCGGCCCGCATCGGAAAGGGCCAGGGAGCGACCAATTCGGTAAGCTATGCCATTTTGGAAGGCGTATCCGAAACCACGAAAAAAGAGATCACACAAGCCTATCACGACATGCTGGTGCGGAAGCTCACTGCACTCGGGTATTCTTTTGTGGACCAAAATCAGCTGGAAACTTCCAACAAATACGAGTTTCTAAGCGAGAAGGCTTACGACAACGACATGGGCAACAAAACGATCGGTCGTTACCAGGTGGCGACTGCAGGCAATTATCCGGTGTTTAAGCCCGCGATGGGCAACATGAGCGTGTATCAGGCCAGCCTCAAAATGAGCAAGCAGCTGGATGTTCCGCTACTGAGTTTCGATGCCATCATCGATTTTGCCCGCTTTGACATTGATGCCAAGCGCTGGAAAACGCCCGGCTATGGTCCGGGTTACGATTTTCAAACCACCCGTTCCGATGTCAATATTTTGCCTCAAATCGGGATCCAAAGCTACAATGGCATGCAAATGAACCCCATTAGTTCGGGCCTTTCTCTTACGGACGAAAACGGGCGCTACGACTTCGTACACTTGAAAAAGAACATGTATGTGGTAGAAAATTATGCCACCGACATTGATACCTACCAGGGAAAAATGCCGGAGAGCATGAAGCGGATTGTGACCATCAACCAGCAAACGACGGGCACTTTCGTGGTGAAGGCAGACGAAGAAAAGTACAAGCGCCTGGTGTTGGAAGCGCTGGACGCTTTTTCCGATTACCTCATTGCTTCCATCGAAGCCAAGATATAAGCCTCCTTCACTTTTTCGTTCCTGGCTCCTGAAGCGTATTGGTAGGGTAGCGAGGAGCATCACCGAATTCTTTTTGATCATGCATCGACTCCAATATTTTCCTCTGGTTAGTGCCCTTGTTGGCCTCCTCCTATTTGCTGCTTGCAGCAAAGACGACGATTCCGACCCCGAGCCAGCAACCCCTGTCAACCCGTCTTTGCCTGCGGCCATTGCCGGGAGCACGGCCAACCTCGAATTTACAACGGCCAATCCGGGGGCACCCTACAGCCTGGGCGATCAGGTGCTGTTTACCTTTTCTACCTCTGGCGCAATGGCCATCGATATTGACCCCAGCGCCAACAATGGCAACGAAGTTAGCGTAGCCACCCTCACCTTGGTGGGCTCCGAATACCAGTGGGAAGATACGGGTAACGGCTACCGCTACACCCTGTCGCTCAATCCCGACGAGAGCATCAACGAGGTAAACGTCAGTGACCTTAGCAATGCCTTTTTAGGCCAATTTACCCCCGTTGGTGCCGGGGCGGCCAACCTCACGCTGGTGAAAAACCTGGCTGGCACTTATACCGTCACTGCCGTGAATGTGGGTGCCCACACCCGCATGACGGTCACCATTGATGCCGATGGCAACATCGATTTCGATACCGGTTTGCAGTTGGTTACAGAAGATTACGAACTCATTTCGGACCGTTTGGATGTATTGAATGCCATTTTCATCGACATGGCGCCTTATCCCTCGGAGCCTTACCCGCGCATCGAATTGTATGTAGACCCCGGTACCCAGGCACTCCATGAAGTGCATTATGCCCCGCAATACCCCAACGGTGGAGGCGGTGGCGTGGAGATTATGGTAAACTGAGCCTGTTTGTTTACCGCCCGAGGTGCGGGAGTGCGGCCGGCTTGCACTCCCGATTTGGGTTGATTGTTGAACTGAAAACCCCGGACCGCTGAAAGGCTTCCGGGGTTGTTTTTGATGGGTTAAATGGAGGGGTCGGTCCTCAAAAGCTTCCTTTTTTGCAATTTCTTATCAAGCGCAGGTAACCAATTCATCAGGTTGCATTATATCCACAACTCCAAGTTGACGGAGGAACTCACTACTTCCGAATTTAACCCCTACTGAAATGCAACGATTGTATGTTGGCGCCACACTTGGCCTTCTATTCTGCTTACTGAACTTCACCGCTTGTCAGAAAGACGAGGGAGTTGATTTTGTGGATGAACCCGAACCGATAACCCTCAACAACCCGGACCTCCCGGCCAACCTTTCGGGAACAGAGGTGACCCTTAAATTTACCAACAACCTGGGTAGGGCACCCTTTAAATTTGGACAAGAAGCGCTGTTTACGTTTTCCGAATTCGGCGAAATGTTCATTGATAGCGACCCGAACCGTTTTGACGGCAACGAAATCGAAATGAGCACCCTGGTGTTGGTCGGCTCCGACTACCAATGGGAAGATACGCCGAGCCGACATCGGTATACCTTGGTGCTCCATGCAGATGAGCGCATCAAAGCGGTAAACGTGAGTGATTTGAACGACAACCTTTTGGGACAATTCACACCCCTTGATCCGTCGGATAATCACCTTGATTTGGTCAAGTACCTCGCAGGAACGTATTCGGTAGACTACGTGGATAGGGGCATTCACACCCGCCGAACGATCACCATCGAACCCAACGGAAACATCGATTTCGATGATGGAGTGTATTTTACTGCCAGCGATTATCAGCGCATTAGAAACAACTTGAATACCCTGAACCGTTTCACCATTCATGTCTCTCCTTACCCATCGTATCCCAGTCCAATGCTCGAATTAATACTCGACAAAACGACCTGGAAACTATCACGGGTGTTGTACCTACCAAAGATACCAGGCTGGGAAGACGCGGTTACCCTTTGGGTTGACTGATGTAGCATGCTTCAGTAAGTGTCTATCCCCTTGGCCCATCGGCTCAGCCAGTAGGCTGCCACGGTCCGCTCGAAGACCGGAGGGCACGGACATTGAAAAAAATAACCCCCTTGGCCCATCGGCTCCGCTCAGGGACCGGGGGCATTGACATTGAAAAGGTCACCAAATCCACTCAAGCCAGGACATTGAGCGGAGCCGAAATGGGAGGGATTAACACCCCCAAACTCTTAAAGGATCAACTTGGTAATAGTGACTTAAGAAAGTCAGAAAGT
>CALCCE010000101.1 GCA_937899835.1 uncultured Flavobacteriales bacterium
AAGAATGTCTCCTAATCAGACGGCCTAAAACATCAACAAGAAACGTTTCAAACGTTTCGAAACGTTCCCGAAATGCCAATTCAATCAAAAAGGAAACTGCCATGGATGTACGAAGAGAAGGATATGAAATGCGGAAGAGAAGAGCCCAGAGGAGAAAGCCCCAAGCACAAAAGCAGAAAGCTGCCCACATAGCTCAACCCAAGGTTGTCCCGACAGAGCCAAAGCCCACATTTGCCAAATCGGTATCAGAAGCCGAAAACGACGAACTGAAAGCCTTCCTCAAGCACCCTCTCACTAAAGCAGCCCTAATCGTAGGTGGCTTATGGGTAACTCTTTACATGTCTTCCTATATGCTCAATGCAGCAGCGAAAGCGGCCAACTCTTTCCACAATTTCAAACAGGCCGCCCTCCGAAACAGAGTAGGCAAATGAAGCCGTTATAACGTTTCGAAACGTTACAACGGCTATTTCAAGCATCCAGCAAAGTCAAACAAATCAGATTAGAAAGAGAGGAATAGCTATGTATACAATGGAGTGTGAGTTCTGCCAAAAGCAATTCAACAGTAGTCGAAGTAATGCAAGGTTTTGTTCATCTACTTGCCGAGTAAGGAATCACAAGGCTAAAAAAGAGGAAATGAAACCATCACCTACTTACCAACCCAAATTCGCTGCCCCCCTTGACGGCGAAACTCAACGCGCAAGACTGCATCAAGAAATCAAACGTTTGAGGTATAAATCCCAGATCTTACTCAAGAATTGGAAAGCGGTCTCCGCGGAGAAAAAATTAACCAAATACCAAATAAATCAAATTCAGGAAGCAATCAAATTTGCTGAGTTTGAAGTTTCCAAGTTAGAAGCCCAGCAAGATCGTTTGGCACAAAGAGAATCTTCGATTCGAAAAGAAATTGCAATCCTCGAGCCCAAACACCCATCCGACTCTCTTACTACTGAAGCGATTCGCAATTCCATCCACGTACAAGGCTTAATAGAAGAATTGCCCCAAATTGCCAGGGCAGTAGAAAGCAAATACCATAGCATCGACAAGTACAAAAGAAGGTTGGTCATTTTAGAGCTCGATCTAAAAGAGGAATCGAATTGGTTGCAAAATTTGAACGATGACTTTAAAGAGTTGGACACACACTATCGCCAGGCCATTGAAAAAATTGAACGACTAAAACAACAGCTTCACCGACCTGTTCGCACCTACACCCACCCAATGCAATCAACACCTACCTCCCCTACTCGCATCAATAAGAACAAGTCATCCAATCTTGATGAAATTGGCGCAGGAGATCTTCAAGAAATGATCTTCGAAACCTTCACCCTTTCCGGTGAACTCGGAGCCTTCTTAGGCCACTTGGATCGCAACAAAACCTGTTTCGCCTTAACAGGTGATTCCGGTGCCGGAAAGTCCCACTTCTCTTTCGAAATCGCCAACTTATTTATCACCGATCAAGGTTTCCGGGTCAAGTACTTTTCCCTCGAAGAAGGTGTCGGCAGATTAACCCAAGAGAAAGTAGCGAAATACAGTTTCGGCAACGAACTGAGCCTTGCGGCCAAAGGCACCATCGAAGACGTTAGAGCCGCAGCTAAAGAATACCCCATGGTCATCGTGGACAGTTTCAACTCACTTGGAGCAAAGGCCGAAGAGTTTGAACGGCTCCGAATGGATTTCCCGCAGACTATCTTCCTACTTATTTTTCAGAAAACTACTGCTGGAACGATTCGAGGTGGCTCGGCTATCAAGTACAATAGTTCTGCTACTATTGATGTGGTTAGGCGAGATGGGGAACGTGTGGCTATTATGGAGAAGGGGCGTTATGGGACTATTGGTTGGGAGTATTCAATTTCGGAGAGGAGGATAATAAACTCAGTTTAAAGCATAAGGTGCAGTATTTTAACACAAGGATTTTTTCAATCGCTATACAAAACAAATCGCCCCCCTTGTCGTCACCAACAAATATCAATGCTCCTCGAAAAATTTGCCCTTCCGCTTCCTAATATTCCTATCAAGTCAAACCGAGGATAGCCCATTAATAAGGCTGATAACTAAACTTAAAGTCAACTACGTCAACGATAAACATGACAAACCAGGGCAAAAAACCCTAACAAATTAGGATTCCAGCATTGCCACTTCCTATTGACCTTTGTGTCAGTACAAATCAAAACAATTACAATGAGCGTATCTACTCTTTACAAAAACGGCAAGGAAGATTACTATCTTCATGTAAATGAAAATCTGCCAGGTCTTTATCAAGTCGAATCCTATAGCATTGGAACAACTCCAAATGCAGCAGGGAACTACCCCGTAACTGTAAGTTTTAACGTAATCATCTCACAGGGGCCTAACTCAGAAATAAGAACCAATTCAACAAAGGTGGTCGATTTAAACGAGTTACCATTTGACTTGAAAAAACCCATTACCATTGATGTGATCTTAGAAGATCTATCTGGAAGGGTAACTATAACAGGTGGAGGACAACTTTCTCAAAATGATGCAATCAATGTCTCAAGACCGGGTGGCTTCTAAAAAAGTTCATCTTAAAGCCAAAAGAAAAACCCCAACCAATAAGAATCAGCCACTTGTAAGGTTTTATCCTTGGGGCACCTCTTTAATCATTTTTTTCCTGCTGGTGCCTTACAATGGCCACTGCCAAAAGGATCAAAAGGACAGCCTGCGTTTTGCCCTAAGCAAAACACAGGCTGATTCTGTTCGTGCAATTATTTACAATGAACTTGCGTGGCTTGAATTGTCTAACAACCTTGATTCAAGCACTTATTGGGCCCATCTGGCCCTTTCAATCTCAAAACCTAATGATCTTCTCAATGAGTTAGCACTTGCTGAAAATGTACTAGGCAATGTTGCCCTAATTCAAGGTAAATCAGACAGTGCTATCGAACATTTTAACCGCGGCCTTAACGCAAGAAAAGTACTTGGGAATCCTCAAAAAATCGGATGGAGCTACAATAACATAGGAAATTATTATCGCCAGGTTGGAAACTATCCACTCGCTCTCGTAAATTTTCTTGAGGCAGAAAAAAGCCTCCTCGCAGCTTCCGATGAAAAAGAATTGATTGGTGTTTATAACAACCTTGGCATTACTTATCGTGAGCTCGGCCAATACCCTAAAGCCTTAGAAGCCCTCAACACCTGTCTTGCACTTGCCCACAAACAGAATCTTCCTCTCAAAATTGGTGAAGCCTATCTTTCAATAGGTGTTTATTTCGAAACTACTGGTCAATTCATCGCTGCTATGCAGCACTATCAAAAAGCTGCGCAACTATTCCAAACAATCAATAGAAAGCAATATCTGGCTAGAACATTGCACAATATTGGAAGCTTGTATTTTCAAATTGGACAATCAGATAGCGCACTCCACGCTTTATTTGAGTCTGTTTCCATTAAAGAATCTGAAGGATATTTTGCCGATCTCCCCTCTACCTATAACAATATTGGTGTTGTATTAATGGAGTCCGGAAACTTAACACGCGCCAAGACATACTTCCGTCAAGCATTAAATGAACACAAACGGTATAAAAACCAAGAAGCAGTTGCTGATGGTTTTCTAAATCTCCACGAAGTTTATCTACTTGAAGAACAATCAGACTCTGCCCTACTTTACGCCAAAAAGGCCCTTAACATTGCAACTAACCAACATCTTGCCCTCCTACAGTTAGAAGCTTTTGAGCGTATTTCCAACCTAATGGATCAAAAAGGATTGTTTGATTCAGCCTTTTTCTACCTAAAGGCGTATGCAACACTTGCAGACACTTTAAAAGACCAATTTACAGGCTCTGTAGCCCTTCAGTTTGCCCTTGAACAAAAAGAAAACGAACGCAAAATCCAGGAAACCGAATTACTTCAACAAAAGGAACTCAATGCCAAGCAAAAAAACATTATTTATTTAATAGCAATTGTACTACTGCTGCTTCTATTAGCCGGAATTCAAACATTAAGAGTTCTTCTTCAACGAAAGCGCAGACTTCGAATTGAGAAGGAGCAAAAGGAACTAGAAGTGCATTCGCTTAACGCGGTTTTGAATGTTCAACAGGAAGAGCGTGAACGAATTGCCGGAGATCTTCACAATACAATGGGGGCTACTCTTTCAGCACTCAAAGGACAATTCCGAAAATCAAATCCTTCGGACCAGGAAGTGTTTCAAAAAGCCTGTAGTACCATAGATTATCTGATCGAGCATATTCGCGAGGTTTCACACAACTTGAATTCAGGGCTCCTAAAAAAGCAAGGCCTTTTCAGAGCTTTAGAAGAATTAATAGATGGCGTAGAGCGATCAACCGATTTAGAAATAGAATTTAATGCTCCTGAATCTTTTGAAGACGTTAATATCGATCTTCAAGACATTGCATACAAAATTGTAAAAGAGCTCATCAACAACGTGATTAAACACGCTCATGCGTCTTGGCTATCTGTAAATCTTTTGAGGAATAATGGCAACCTAAATATCATTGTAGAGGACAATGGAGTTGAATTCAAAGCGGATCAAATTCAAGAAGGCCTTGGATTTAAAAGTATCCGTTCAAGGTTGTCGACCATAAACGGAGAGTTGCAAATTGACTCGGGCAATGGTGGGGGCACGAGCATAATAATCGATATTCCCACAACCTGACAGAATATGAAAAAAAGAATCCTAATTGCCGATGACCATAAGATGATGGTGGATGGGCTAAAATCAATTTTGGAGGGAAACGATCGCTATGAAGTAACTGCGACTTGCAGTAGTGGCGCAGAGACGCTTGAGCGACTGAAGGTGGAACCAATTGATATTGCAGTACTCGACATCGAAATGGGCAACCCAACAGGTATTGAAATCACGGAGTGGCTTTCAGAAAACAAACCAGAAACAAAGGTTTTGATTTTATCCATGCACAAAACCGAATCCTATATTGCGGATGTTCTTGCCTTAGGAGCTTCCGGCTATATTCTCAAACACCTGGGCGAGGACGAATTGATTGACGCCTTGGATACCGTTGTAAACGGCGACAGATTTTTTAGCCAGGAAATCAGAGACATGATGTTTCAGGTGTTCTCAAGACAAGCAAGACGGGAGAAACAAGGTGGTAAATTAAATATCACAAAACGGGAGCGCGACATAATAGGGGAATTAGTAAAGGGAAAAACCAGCCAGCAAGTCGCCGATACCTTGTACATTCAAAAAAGCACAGTAGAATCTCATAAAAAGAACCTCTATTCTAAAACCAAGACAAAAACGCTTAGCGCATTGATGGTGTGGGCCTCAAAGAATGAGGATTTATGGAAGATTTGACGAAAACTAAAAAGTAAGCACCCTATTACCACTCACCCTAACTTACTTAATCCCTCTCCTAATTATTTAGGATAAAAAACCATAATTCTACCCTACTGATATTCCTCTTCGGCCATTATAGTTTTGTCTAAAATTAATTATTTAGACATGGCCACATTTTTACAAAAATTCCAAAACAACCCGAGGAAGAAGATCGATAGACTTGTTTTCACCATCTTACCAGAAGATCGAGAGGAACTCTTCAAGAGCAAAATTCAACCAACAATAGAGGCTATTGAGTACCGTAATTCACCAATGGATTGCCACTCATACCTGGACAACCGTGGTCCTGGAAATTTGTTGGATTTCATCATAGAAAAAATCCAACAAGCCAACATTGTTGTAGCAGACATTACCGGGTTCAACGCCAGTGTGATGTTCGAATTGGGGCTCGTAATGTCTCGAAAGGAAAACGTCATTATAATTTGTGAAAACGCCACTGGAGCAAAGAACGAACTTCCTTTCAACATCAAGCACGAAAAAGTGCACTTCTACGACTTAGAAAATCCATCAGGCCCTGAAACAACAATTGAGGAAATCCTGAAAGAACAAGTCCAATTCCATTTAACAGAATCATTATCAGGGCCTCGGTTCAATAGTCAGGAAGCGCAAAAACTCATGAAAGATGCCATCGATTTGAGGAAATCAGGCAAAGGTGAATTAGCGCTTTATGCTTTCAAAGACATGGTAAAACTGGAAAAGGGCAACTGGTACATTTACTACGAATGGGGTATCACTTTACGAATCATTAAGGACTACAAAGAAGCAGAGAAGCAACTCAACCTTGCACTTCAACAACCAAGTACCTCAAACAAAGACAAAGCACAGGTTTATATCGAATTAGCACGGGTTAACCAAGAGGGCAATAATTTGGAGGAAGCCGGTGCTTGTTTTGACAAAGCCGAAACCCTGGACTCCAACAACGCTGATCTGTATGAGGCTTGGGCTGACTATCACGATTCTCTCGGGGAATATGGCAAGGCCATGGAAAAAATCAAACATGCTTACACAATCAAGCAAACCCGGCTTTTGAAGATCAAATTGGCTTACTATGTCGAGAAGTTTTCGGAGGAAAACTTCAAAATGACATTTGCCCAATTCTTACGGCTACAAGATTCTCAACAAACGAATTTTAATAATCGTAGAAATCGGCATGAGCAGGGGCCAATCCGGCCAAATGGGAATTGGGAAAATTGGGCAAAATCTCACATGCCAGAAAGAAACAAACCCTTCCTGACTGAAGGGAAAATCATTAGAAATCAACCAAATGGAGTTCTTGTTGCCTTGGATGAGCACGTTACCGGACTCATTCCCGCTAAAAAATTACCTGGAAACTTCGGCCATATGGATCGATTTGCTCCTGGTAAACAAGTGAAAGTCGCCATCTACTGGATTGACAAAAACAAACGCCACGTTTTTCTTAGCCTTCAACCAGAATAACCTCAAAAAATCCATTCCATGAAAACCACCATTCCTGAAATCCACCTGTATGGAACTAAGACCCTCGAAACTCTGTTCGATTGCTTGAGCTTGTTTAATGCCGGACATCCAAAAATTCTGCTGAAGGCCTATGGTGCCAACATCAACAAAGGCACGGAGATTGCCCAAATCATGAAAGAGGAATTTGGGTTTCGAATCTTGCAATCGAGCCTGAGTTCTTTTCGGTTTGAAGGGGTTCCGATCCCCGTGATTGAAATCCCATTGTCTATTCCATCAAAAACGCAACTCGACCACCCCAACGAAGAGCCAAGATCCCAGATCGATCCGGATTATGGTAAATCGGGTTTTGTAAGTTATGCTAGCTATCAATTACTATTCTCCTGGTTAATCCAACAGCACGGGAACCTCGAAATCAGGGTTCCTTCCCGGAGTAGAAGTGGTGAGCGGAATTTTGAAAAAATAGTCACCGTACAGCCCAAAAGCCACTCTTGGAATTGCCAGATCGCATCCACCAGTGATTTTAAACGTCATTCAGAATCGCTAACCAAAGCCTTTCAAAGGGCAGGACTGGTTTGGCCCACGAACTGGATGGACATTGCCAAACGCCTTTCTCAACATGATGATGTGATCATTGGCCTTGACACCAACACCTTTTACAATTGCGCCATCACACAGCACATCTTACCTGCCATCTCAATCGTTGAGCAAAAACCCTATACGCACACTCCCAACTGGTTGCTTTTTGTAGTTCCAAGCACGGTAATGTATGAATTGGAAGAAGCCGCAAACAAGCGCAACGATAAGGGTTTTCTTTTGCGCAATGGCCGAGCAGCGTTCCGAGGATTACAGGAAATTCTTGAGCTGAGTGAGAACATCGACATCCCAGGAGTATCTCTCCTGATCTCGGGCGAAACCGATCCGATTCTAGATGCCCGAGCAGACATTTCAGGCATACGAAAAGACCTGATTAGAATGTACAACAACATGAATCATGGCCGGACGAATAGTTTCATGGAACGCAAAAGTGCTTCTGGCGACATGGCCATTCGCAACCAGTTCAAAAACTTTCTCCGTCAAATCGATTTCCACAAAGGCACCTATTTTCTAACCTCTGATAAATCAAACGCAGCTCTGGCAATGGCAGAAGGCCTTCGCCCTATTTATATTACCCCTCCAACCCGTCTCGGCCAGTTGGTTGAACCCATTCAATTAAGAGACGATGAAGGAAAATCAATACTGGACATGCAAGTACCAATTGGCAATGTGCTCTATGAGATGGCCGTAACATTTGGCGAAATAATGCTAAAATGCGGACCGATAGAGGTTTCTATCTCCTGCGATGGTAGGGGCGCGGCCATGGACCATTGGCTCCACAAACGACTCCTGATCGACCGCAATTCGATGGAATTTTTGCTCAAAAATTATAAGGGTCGTTTCAATATTAAAAAGGCTGCCCAGCAATGGAAAAGATTTGTCAGCGACTTTGAAAACATAGATTGGTTAAGCGAAACCAAAGAGAATTTCTCTTAATCCATTGAAGTGCTATTCAAATGAAAAAGATTTTCCAGTGGGCCGCACAATTTGCGTTTCTCAGGCCTTACAACTCTCGCTTACTTACACCAGGTGCAAATCTTTGGTTAATTGGTGTCTTGATCATCATTTCGATCATGGCACTTTCCGAAGGCATAATTTGGAGCTTACTCTTTAACTTTTTGCTGGCAAGGGCCATTGATTCGCCTATACGGTGGATAATGTGCACAGGCATAGGAATTATCGTCTTCAGCGTCATTTGGTTACTAGATACCTCCTTTGCCACCCTTGACACCACTGAACAGTCGGGGCAAAAATCCAAATCCTTCCTCGGATTAAGCCAAGACCGCATCAAACGTTTATGGCTTCCCCTACTTTTTCGAATTGCCATAGTAGTAGGCTCACTGGTTATCACCATGCCTGCCATGACCAAGCTCACGGTTGCCCCTGACATTGAAGCCTACTTGAAGAAAGAGAACATTGCCATTCAAAAAGAAGCCCGTGACAAGATCGAAAAAGGGTACGACCAAAAACTGTTTTTACTTGACTCACTTATTCTCAACAAAAACAATGAGGTCACCCGAGAAATAGCAGGAAAGGGCATTACAAGCTCCAAAGGACGAGGCTCCACTGCGAAGGCCCTTGAAAAGGAATTGGAGGACCTTAAGCAGGAAAAAGAGAATACGAAATTGGAACAACAACAAGTACTTTCTGATTTTGATAAAATGAGCCCCGAGGAATTGGAGCGGATCTACGGTGTGCAATATGTAATCCAATCTGCTGGTGAAATCAACCGTGTGGCCAACTTACTTTCCGACAAAAAAAGCTACCAGGATATGGAACGCATCAGCATGGCTTTCCTGGCCCTCCTTTTCCTAGCGCTCGTTCTATTCAAAGTATTTGCTCCACGCAGTGTTAAAATCTACTTCAACGAACAGCTACAAGATTTTTATTCCGCCTATCTATCCAAACAAATCCAACCCCATCTCACCCAAGGTTTGGGAAATAACCAAGGCCTTAGTCATGGAGAGCTCACGGCATACCAGGTGGAAGAATTTTGGAAGGACACCTATCAAAAAAGACTACGGGAACACCAAAAGGAAACTCAACCAAACGACAAACTGAAAAGCTCGGTGGCAGAATTGAGTTCCAATGCCACCACTTGGCAACATGAACTTGATGAACATTTACACAATAAAAACGAGGCCAAAGACAAGCATGATAAACTGGTAACTGACCTTCTTGAAAACAAGGAAAAAACTGAACGGGCCGAAGAGCAAGTTGAACAGTACGAGTCAAAGCTGGATGCGCTTAACCAAAGCCGAAGATCAGGAGCATTGACTACACAAGATTTGGTAATAGCCAATCGCGAGCAGCAAGAAATAGAAAGAGAGATTAAAGTATTACAAGAAGAATTACTCCGATTAAGGTTGGAGCGAAACCAATTGGAGGCAAAAAAAGAACGTATGGAATTTTTGATCAAACAGATCAATGAAGCGTTAACAATTCTTCAGGACAATTTCAAGAACCTCAACGAAGCTAAAGGCCGGTTTCGCGATGCTATTATTGGCAATGTAGAAGATTTACTTGACGATTAAACGACAAAACTAATACTCAATCAACAGCATTTTCTTAACCAATATAATAAGGCCACATACATCAGTCAAAAATTCCAGTATCATGCCTGCATCGAAACCAGACTTTTTCTATTATGAACGAGCCATCGCCCCGCATCAATGCACCTACTTCTTAGAGAATGGTAAATGCCAATTGAAGCAACAAGCCAAGCTTCGGAAAATACCTGACTTTTTAAATAGCGTAGATGACGGAAAATGTATTTTTCTATCCCCTGCCAAAAAACTGTCCAGATCCTGCCCAGAATTTGTTCAAACCCCAATTTTAGCCGGATCGGAAAAAGTGAAGAAACAACTTCCCAAAGACCGATCTGATCATGACCGATACGTACTCAAAGGAAAATACATACCGATCAACCACCCGCTCCAAAAAGACATCGACGATCCGATCAAAAACACATATTACCATTGTGCCGAACAAGGATTGATTCACGAAAGTTTTTGCGAGATATGCCCAACCCACCTGAGCGATGCATTTACCGCACGCAGGCCAAAGCAAGATCGAACACCCGACAGTTGCAGAAGAAATGTATTTGGGTGCGGAAAAATTCATAATGGCCAGACACTTTGGTTAGAACAATACCAATTTGACCTTGAAGTCTTTCAACACAACCGTCAGCACTCGCAATACGATTGGAACTTTGTAAAGATGCCAGCCGAGCCTACAAATTGGCTTCATCGCTATAGCAAACCCCATGAATACAAACAGGAAGATAAGGGCGTATGCCGCCGTTGTGGTCCCGAAAAATCTGGAAAGGTTCATCTGTGTTGTTATGATGGATGCGGCACCAGAAACTTATGCGAAAAATGCATAAACGATCCGAACTGGATTCGGCAAAATAATGGTTCGGTTGAGGTGAGCTTTACCTGCCCGGATTGCGGCACCTCTTCTGCTCCCTTCAACTTTGGCACTCATGGCACCAATGCCTCTATTCATGCCAATGGAAAGGCATCCAGAGAATTTTTAATGCTTGCCACCAAGCCTTCTCCTTTTGTCCCTGTGGATTTTGCCAATCTGATGGACACCATCGCATCCGGATCCTCTTATGAGGATCGCCTAAGAATGTCCAATTTTTCGGATCAATCAGAAATTTCGGCCATATTGAACAACGACAGCATTTCCATGTCGCGCTATTTTCTGGAACAGCCACCTTTATTGGAACCCAAAGCCACCGTAATCAAGGAGGGGCTATCCCGTGGACTTTACCTTTATTCATTGGGTGAAAAACGGGCCTACATTTTTGTTCCCGACCTAGGTGATTGGCCACCTCTACAACTACTCGATGCCGCTAAGGGAGATTATTTCGATTGCACAATTAGCTATGGCATGGGGGACACTGCTATGGCTATCAGGCTTCAAACTCACCTGGAAAATCTCGGCCTGAGGGTATTCCTCATTAATGTAAAAGATAACCAAGGTGACCCACTATGGGGATTGCGCTTCAAAGAGGCTTTGTTTTACAGTAACCACTTTATTCCCTTGCTGAGCAAGGACTACATCCAGCGTCCTGGATCAGCAATGGAGTTGTATGAAGCCCTCAAAATTCATCTCGGACATTTTGATTCAGACTCCACATTTTTGCATTTCATCCTTCCTGTTCTACTGGAAAAAGAGGTCCTTCAAAGCATTAAAAACGCTACCTCAAAATGGCTCCGATCCGAAATTCCCTTCAGCAATGAAGAAAAAGAGGGAGAAGAACGGAAGCATCGTTTTCATCGAGACGCTTTCAATTGGGCCCTTGTTCCCTTTTTTCTTGACTTCGAATCGCTGGGTTTGTCGAAAGGAGTTGAGGCCATCGAGCTCTTTCTCCTTTACTCCGTCTATCCAGGCCTTAAGGGTGCAGGCCTTCAGCATCTTGCGAATTTATTTTTAGGTATTTGCAATCTTCCCGCAATAGGCACTGCCCTCGTCTTTTCATCTATCGATGATGACGATTTAGTCCACCTTGTTACCCTATCTCCTCAAAAGAAGCGCTTTCGCTATTTCAACACAGTCAGCATCAATAATTTCGACATCACTCCGTGCCCTCTTGAAGAAGCCCTCAATAAGTTCTGAGCATCACTCAAGAGATCATTCCTCCTTTACAAAGTACCCCTATTTATTAGGAGACAAAAACCGGCAATATAAGGATAGCTATTCCTTTTCAAACTCTGGAAATTTGGTTTGAAATTTTAAATCATTCATCAAAACCAGATTTCAGTTTTACATGGAGTTATTTACCGAGAATTATTTCCGCACTTATCGCAACCAAAATTTGCGTGGACTTTCCGGATTGAAAAATTCAGCCAAAAATGAAGGCCAAAGTTATAATCCTCAATTCGATGTATTCTTAAGTCATAGCACTTTGGATAAAGAAGTAATTGAAGGCATTTGGCAGTTCCTAAGCGACCGTGGGCTCAAGGTTTACGTTTATTGGATTGTCGATCCGAAACTTGCTCACGGAGTTGTAGACAAGTCAAATGCCGAACTCCTTCGTCTAAGAATGGATCAAAGCAAATCGCTGATCTACGCTTCTTCTCCCAACGCCGAAGGATCAAGCTGGATGTCCTGGGAAGTTGGCTATATGGATGGAAGGACTCCTCGTAAGTGTGCGATTTTACCCGTAGTAAAACATTCCCAGGAATCCTTCCATGATCGGGAGTTCATGGACCTATACCCCAAAATAGAATTGGAAAGGCTCGCTTACGCTGACAAGCCTATAATATTCGGTGGAACCTGGGAGTCAAAAACGGTAGAAACCTGGGCAAGACAAACTGTAAATCTTTAAAAACCTACCCATATGCCTAGAAAAGCACTAATCATTGGCATTAATGAATATGATGTAGCCGGAGAGCTCTACGGTTGCGTCAATGATGCCAACCGAATGTATGAAATCCTTCACCGACATGAAACTGGTGAGAGGAATTTTGATTGTACAGTAATTACTACTAAGGTTTCTGATTCTGATGGAAACACTACTCCAGTAAAAAAAACAAAACACGACACTACAACGAAAGGAATAAAAAGCGCCATTGAAAATCTGTTTTCTGGCGAGGAAGATGTCTCACTTCTTTATTTCAGTGGCCATGGAGACATCCGAAGCTATGGTGGCTACTTGGCTACAAAAAACAGTGAAAAATACCAAGAAGGAGTTCCAATGAGCGAAGTTTTAGAAATGGCCAACCGAGCCGTTTTTGAAAATCGTCACAAGGAAGTTGTAATCATCCTGGACTGCTGCTACAGCGGCAAAATCGGAAATCCTACGGGAATTGCATCACAAACTACTACTATTAACAAAGGAATTTCCATTTTGACTTCCTCACAAGATTATCAAGTCTCAAGTGAAGAAAATAAAAGGGGAGTTTTTTCCTCAATTATTACAGAAGCCTTGAACGGTTCTGCATCCGATATTCTTGGCCAAGTGACTGTGGCTGCATTATACAGATTTGCAGATCAACTATTATCATCATGGGATGGCCAAAGACCAGTTTTCATTGCTCATAATTCCCAAATGATTGTGTTAAGAAAATGTACGGAAAAACTACCATTAAACCTGCTTTTAGAGTTGCCTACACTATTCCCAGATAGAGAGAAAAACTTTGACTCAACAAAACGTTCAGTCGGCCCTTTTCGGTTTGAGCTAAATCCCTCATTTGAGCCCCTATCAGATTCTCCCGATCCAGCCAACTGCGAGACGTTTGCGAAACTCCAAAAATTAAACCGGTTTGGGCTTGTAGTTCCTTATGAATTAGAGGAACATGAATCACACATGTATTTTGCTGCAATGAAAAGCACAGGCTGCGAACTAACATTGCTTGGTGAGTTTTATCGGAAGCTTGCAGATGAAGAAAGAATTTAAAAAACTAACAATCATGTCAAAAACCTATCCCCTATTCATCAGCCACTCCTGGACCTACGAAGAGCATTACGAGAGCCTTGAATCAAGACTAAATACCAGACCTGGGTTCTATTGGAGAAATTACTCTGTACCAAAAGATGATCCAATCCACAATGCTCCAAATAAGGATTTACTCTACGCGGCAATAAGGAGGCAAATGGCCCCGTGCTCCGTCATCATTATTCTCGCGGGAGTATATTCAACTTACAGCACCTGGATTCAAAGAGAAATACAAATTGCAAACAAAGAATTCGCAAACCCCAAACCAATTCTTGCCATCCAGACCTTAGGAGCTCAACGAATCTCCTCAGTTGTTTCTGAAAATGCCAACCTGATAGTAAAATGGCACATCGAATCAGTGATTGACGGAATTAAGCAATTAACCTAATCAACCATGGATAAAGCTGAGCTATTAGAGCAATATAAGCTCTTTTTAGAGTTGACTGATCGAGGCACCAATCGGCGGGAACGATCCAGCAGATTTTACCTCTCTACACTATCCATATTAGTGACGGTTTCAAGCGGGCTGCATGAAATCACCCTACCGAATAATCAGCTTGATCTGCGTTTATTGCTATCAATGCTATCACTCATGCTTTGCGCACTATGGTGGTTTCATATTCGGTCATTCCGCAAGCTTAACCAGGCAAAATTCAAAGTTATCGAAGAAATCGAAAGCCAACTTGCCTTTCCGTGCTACCAAAGGGAGTGGGAATTAATCCAACAAGAAAAGGGCTTTAAGGCTTATATAGGCATTTCACGCATTGAACAGGTAGTTCCGGTGATGTTAGGTGTCCTTTTGTGCTTTTTTCTCCTCCGTTCAATTTTTTAATCCTTGGTCGCTTTTCCAGACTTCTGGATTCCAAATTAAAATAGAAATGGAACCCCATTTAATCAACAAAAATTCACTTTCATGAAATATCCAAAAAAGATTTTCATCAGTTACGACTTTAGCAACAATCCCTTTCGAGGAGAAGTCGAAAAATGGTTAAAAGAAGCGGGACATTCTGTCATCGTTGTAAAAGAAAAAAAACTTCATCCTGAACCGGATAAGCAAGGACAAGCAAGGATAAACGAGCAACTACAAAGCGCTGATCGTTTGGTGGTTTTGCTGGGCGATAATACGCATAACCGCCCTTGGGTAGATTATGAAGTTGCAGTTGCTAAAAGCATAGGCCTTCCCGTCATCTGTGTGCGACTACCAAACACTACCGGAGCCGCCCCTAAAGAAGTGCGCAACCTTCCTGAAATACCTTATGAAAGAGAGGCTATCCTAAACGCAGTAGGCAGTTAGTCGGTTCACGACTTGACGTTAAATCTAAGCAATAGGTAGGCAGCAAAGTTTCGAAGTATCTGCTGATTGCTGTCGCCTATTGCTGAGAGCCTCAAGCAAAAAATCACTTGCCAACTAATACAATTGCACCTAACTCAATTCTAACTGCTCTCTATTCAAATTACCAACATCCAAGATGCCCCAAACCTTTCACCATTTCAACCTTTTTATTTCCAGTCCAGATGAAGCAAAAGCCGAACGCAAAATCATTCAACGTGCCGTTGCCCAATGGAACAAATGGTCCGGCAAAAGCATAGGCGCACAAATTGATTGTTTCACTGGCGCAGATGTGGCCACCGGCCACTACGAAGAGCACCCTATTGAAACAATTCTTCAGCAATTTTTTGAAGAAAAAGACATCCATTTTGTGGTAGGTATTTTCAAAACTCAGATAGGATCGGCCACGGAAAGTCATGTATCGGGAACAGTGATGGAATTGGAGACAGGGATCGCAAAAAACGCCATTGTAATGCCTTATTTTGCAACCAACTTCAGAACAGACCTCAATCAATTGAATGGAAGGCAGATCGACAATATCAAACAATTTAGAAAGCAATTTGAACAAACCGGTATCACTGGTACATTTGATACGCCCGAGGTATTGAAGGAACGATTACTCGACGACTTAAATTACCACACTAAAAAATTGCTGTCAGGGGAAAAAGAAGAAGCTGTTCAGCCCCTCTCAACCATCCCCGAGCCCGATTCGATCGAAGGGAATTTCCAACCACATGCGGATATTTTAAAAAAGCTTGAAGATAATTTTCCGAATTACTGGAAACGAGTATTCGGCCTGTTGAACCCTAATGGCTTTGTGGCTCCGAATGGGATGAAAATTATACCTGAAGACCAAAAAGAGAAAGCCAAACAACTACAGGTTACTATTCGCAAATGGGAAAGAGAAATTACGAAATATACCAAGGAGTTCAATGAACAAATCAGGGATGTATTTGATCAATCTGCGCAAACTTTCAAGAACGAATTATTTGCAAAATACCTGTGGACAGTGGAAGGCTCGCTTTCCAAAACCTGGGACCGGGAATTGGACGATTACCGACAAGCTTTTTATGCCCACGACGAAGGAGACATCCAAAATACGGTGGGTCGGATTGTTGAGGCTGCAGAGGATTATATCCACCATCCCCCCACAAAGGTTCGTCAACAAAAAGTGGCACAGCCGGAAGACCTGGAATTGATCCGTGTTTGCAACTCTACCACCCGAATTAAAGTGGTCATTGGCTACGGCATCCGCTCAGAGATTCTATACAAATTTAATCCCCAATATTTTCCAATGATGACCCGCAGGAGCATCTGGGGTCTTTTTTTTCTGGCCAATGAAGCGGATGAGTTAGTGCGCGATGATGAAACGGACAAAGGGTTTCGTACCAAACACAATTGGGAATACGATTATGCTCGGTTTACCTACTACAACAACAAGATATTCGATTTATTGAAGCACTACTGTGCGCAACATAAGGTGAAACTCAATGAATCCATTCGGTTTGGATATGTGAATGAATTTCTGATTGAAATTCACAAGACCCATAAAGCTGAGATTAAAGACTTTACCACCCCTCGATTAATTACCCTCAAAAAATGAAACCCTACCTGCAACCGCTGAAACAACATTTCCCAGAAATCAAGCAGTTGAAGGATTTTCAGCAAGTCAGCATAGAACATCTACTTGAAGGAAAAAACCAATTGACTATTGTACCTACTGGCAAGGGCAAATCACTTATTTTTCAACTTGCCGCACTCGCTATGCCCGGTATGACCATTGTGGTTTCCCCTTTGATCGCTTTGATGCGAGAACAGGTTAAATTCCTAAAGGAGAAAGGAATTTATGCGGAGATGCTGGGTGGCAACTTCAAACAACAACGTGCGCTTTTGCGCTCCTTTTCCTCGAACCCTCCCAAGCTTTTATATGTAAGTCCTGAAAGATTACAAAATTTCTTTTTTCGGGCTGCGCTAAAACATAGCAAGACCAGCATTCCACTTATTGCCATTGATGAAGCCCACAGCATCAGCCAATGGGGCATTCAATTTCGGCCGGAGTACGACCGAATCCCGTCTTTTTTAGCTTTTCTGAAAGAAATAGGGCAAAAACCAGTGCTTTTAGGACTCACCGCTACACTTGGTCAATCTGCGCAAGCCGATATATGCAAGTCCTTTGGGATTTTGGAAGAACATGTTTTCATCCACAATGAAATCGTGCGCGAAGAGCTACATCTTCATTTTGAGCAGTTTGAAGTAGCTGATGAAACTAAAAAGAAAGACCGCATCCGGGAACTGCTGCTTGACCAACGTCACCAAAAAATACTGATCTATTTCTACCAGCGTAGGAAATGCGAAAAAATCGCCAATTGGATCAATTCAAAATTGGACGCCTCAGGAAGGCACGCAGATTATTTCCACGCCAAGAGGTTCAATAAAGATAAAGATGCTGTTTACAAGCAATTTAAAGCAGGAACAACGAATGTACTGTGCGCCACCAGTGCCTTTGGCATGGGCATGAACATTCCAGACATCGATACAGTCATCTTCTACCATTTACCTTTTTCAGTAGAAGAGTTTTATCAGATGGCTGGCAGGGCTGCACGAAAAAAGGATTTGTATGCAGACTGCTATTTGTTATGGTCGGAAAAGAACTTCGAGCACAAACGAAAAAAACAAATCCCAGAAGGTCAATACGGTGTTGAAGACTTTCAAAAGGCGTTCAAACGATTAGGTTTAGCAGGTCAAAAAGGAAAAGAAGTGTTCAAGCAATGGAACGACCTAATCGGCCAGGATTTACACCATTTCAAAGTATTGTTCGAAAAGCACGGAGTGCTGCAAACAATAGGTGAGTTAAACGGCATCCCCAAAGACGTCCAATTAAAAAAGCCCCAACCCGAATGGGACCTACTCCTAAGCAAAAGCAAACGTCATCTGGATTGGATCCAATTGGCCGATAATGGCAACAGGGAACTTCAAGCGGTTATCGACTGGGTGTGGCAGCAAGAGCTTAAGGGCAACATCAAAGAGCTTGACCCCGATGGCAAAAAAATCTTTTACCGCTCCAATTATAATTCACTTCCACTTAGCAAGGTCTTTGCACTTGCCGAAGAAGCTGAAAAAATAACCCAATTCCGGATAGAACAGATCAACCTTCTATACCAACTGGTTAGAAGTAAAGATCAATCTAATGATTTCATCCAAAAACTATTAGGCCCACCTCTCAATTCAAAATCTTAATGAGCTTTCTTGATTTTCTATTTACAACACCCGAAGTAAAACGGAAGCGTATTTTCATCAGTTTCGCCATGGAAGACAAGCAATACCGAGACTTCCTGGTAAAACAGGCCCGACAAGAAAAATCGCCATTTGATTTTGTGGATATGTCGGTAAAACAACCTTGGAAACAAAGTGAATGGAAACGCAAATGTCGAACTAAGATCAAGGGATGTGATGGGGTTATTGTGTTGCTGAGCAAAAACACCTATCATGCCAGTGGTGCACGGTGGGAAATGAAATGTGCCAACGAAGAGCACATTCCAATGGTGGGCATGCACATCAAAAAGAATGACAAAGGCGCCAAACCACCTGAGCTCAATCGCAAAAAGGTTATTATCTGGTCTTGGGATAATCTGGAACGAGTGATTGAATCGTTCTAAAGGAAAGAAGGACGTCCGTTACATTCATATTAAGCAATGGAAAACTCGGCTCAAATCGGGATCAACATTAGAAAGTTACTCAAAACAGGAATTACAGCGAGCAAACCTCAGCTTTTCTATTTCCCGTTGGATGATTGCATAATTTGCTAATCTAACAACTTATTGCCTTCAACCTTCTAACCACTTACAAAACCTTAAAATCAACTCAAGGTTTACACTCATTCTATTTTACACAATTCAAATTCTCATACTTATCCAAAATGAAATATGCGGGAGAATCAGGCCCTTCATGAGGCTCTCAGATTAAATAATCTTCCATAATCAATACATTTTAATTAAAACAAATTCCATCACAAAAAATGGCACAAAATATTAAGCCTTCACTCTTTATTGGATGCTCAACTGAAGCATTAGATATAGCCAAAACAATAAAAAATAAAATTAGCGATGAAGTTGAGGTAACCATATGGTCCCATGGTACATTCCAAAGTTCAGGTGGTGTTCTCCAAACCTTAATGAGTACACCAGGCATGTACGATTTTGGACTTTTGCTCCTCACCCCAGATGATAAAGTTGAAATGAGAAAGGAAAATGAGTCGACTCAACAATATTCCGTAGCAAGAGATAATGTTTTGTTTGAGTATGGGCTATTCTTAGGGCAAATGGGCCAAAACCGTACCTTGATATTAAAGGAAGAATCTGTTGACCTACCAACCGATTTCTTGCCCAAAGGACCAAAAGAAGGCGTAAAGGATGCAAGCAATATCGCGACTGCGGAATTCAACTTAATTCCCACCCCAACGAATAAGGGAAATAGGTTTCAAGCTGACCCCAAATCTCTTAAAGAGGCATGTGACAAATTGCTATTATCGATCCAAGAAAAAAACAAATCATATGATTTCCGATTTATACCATCAACTGCATTAGCTATTAGTTATTTCAATAATTTCTTGTTTCCTGTTATCAAAAAAATGCTCGACAACTCTGAGAATATGCTTAAGGAGCATAGATGCAAGAAGTTCTGTTTTCACCTATTACTCCCAAAGAACATTACAGCTCCTAATTGGGAAATTAATGAATGGGCTAAAATAAAGTTCAATCTTGATAGTTTCAAGGTTCCAGGAAATTGGCGATCATTCGAATTTTACAGATACCCTGAAGAATTTGAGAAAGGAGTGCTCCATGTAGCTGATGTGCCCACCGTTTTGACTACTCTTCATACAACCGTTGAGAACTATATTGGAGGCGATAAACAAAAAGGATTTAAAGAGAAAAGAAGCATTGAGGAAAAAGAACTCCGAAACTTCGAGCTCACGATAAACAAGCTAATTGAGGCGAAATCACTTCCCAATGGAATAATCACTATTGATAGATTCGAAATCGGAAATGAAGAGGTTTAGCTAAACGAACCAATTAAACAGAAATATCTGTTGGTCATAACTCAATCACTCTTGGCAAGAACAACTCACAAATTGCTACACCAAAATCAGGATACTACTCAAATTAAAAACTATGCGAGGAATAATCCGACTTCTAAGGGAGCTAATGGGAGACATATCATCTCTTTGGGACGACATCGGTGACCTATTTTCTATTGGGTTAGAATTACTTCAAGATTACCCTTGGATTGGTGGAACAATGTTGGTTTTAGCCACAATCGTTTTTGTTACAGTTTTTGTCTCAACAACTTGGGACTTCATATTGAGGTGAAAAAAAATAGAAAAGCCCCAAAAACTACTACTGAGAACTCTGAATCCGTAGTTGACGACAAGCATGAAAAACAACCTATTTAAGTTATTGAATACAGAATGAATGATTTAAAAACTTTGTTTGCTCGTACAAACCAAAGTGAACCTGGGTATGTGTTCGTTCTAATTCCATTTCGCAAGCCATTTGACAGAATCTACTTTTCCATTATCAAACCTGCGATTGAAAGCCAAGGCCTCTCCTGTATTCGGGGAGATGCAATTTACTCCAATAAAACAATCATGGGAGATGTCTGGGAAGGTATTCAAAAAGCTGAAATAATCCTTTCCGATTTAACAGATCGCAGCCCCAATGTCATGTATGAATTAGGGCTTTCTCACGCTATTTGGAGGAAGACAATTCTAATTGCTCAAAACTTAACAGACGTCCCTTATGACCTACGCTCTTTGAGAGTGTTGAACTATAGTTTAAATTCTTTGGATACATTATCCAAAGATCTTAAAAAAGCAATTCAGTCACTCAAAGCACTTCCCATCGAAGACCCGGTTCAACATACGGTAGAAACTGTTAAGTCGGAGCATGTATTTTGCGGGAATGACATATCCAACTCAGATTATAATTGGAAGTTTTGGATTAACCGAGTTGAAAGAGAACTTATTTTACTTGGCCCAACTCTTAGAAAGTGGTTAGGAGACAGTGAAATAAGAGCAAACCTGATAACACTAATCAAAAAAGGGATTAAAGTAAATGTCATATTGAGTGATTGGGCACCAATTGAGGCCTTCGGAGGAACTGGAGTTTTTGACCTTTACAGCAGTTCTATGGAAATTATTAAGCTTAAAAATGCAATTTCAAGCGAATCAAGAGCAAACTTTCGAGAGTATTTCCACAATAGCGTTTCTACACTCTCCGGTGTATTATGTGATCCAGAAGAGAGTAATGGCACATTGGTTTTGACTCCAAGACTCGCCATACAACACAATTCAGAAAATCGCCTTTTCTTCCTTATCGAGAAATAAATTCATCCTACGATTTTCAATTCATTCAAAAATGAACTATTCATGATAAGAAATATTGGAAGATCAAAACAGGCAGAACAAATGGTTAACGAATTTGAAAACCGAAACTCTTCTTCTCCTTCAAAAGAGGGCAAGAACAGTTAATTAGAATCAGGAGGCAGTCACTCCTTCGTAGGCACCAACAACTCCCGAATATCAACATCCAATATCTCCGCGATGCGCTTCAGGTCTTTGAGGTGAGGTTGCGACCGGTTGTTACACATAGAGGTAACCGTATTTGGATTTTTGTCGAGTTGGGCTGCGAGTTCTTTTTGACTCATTCCCTTGATGACAAGGACTTCTTTGATGCGATTGATGCGATCTGTCATGGTTCAAAGATATTTCTTTGTGGTGCCTTTTTCATCTCCCGAAACACCAAGCCATCGGTTTAACAGATGATTCAATCGATCATACAAATACATCCATTGGTTTAACCAATGATAATATTTTCAAAAATCATCGTTTTAACGTATCATTGTATTGGCTATACCAATACAACAATCAACAAAACAGATGATTTGATATGAAAAACAGAGACTTGATCATTAACCTGATCCAGAAGGATTTGAAACACAATCAACTTGTTCTTAACCTCAATGGAATTGGCTTGGACTGCAATGGGTATTATGACCTTTCGATGCTTCGGACGGTGGCGAAGCTTATGGGCATCAAGGAAGGGAGCATTTCCGATCAGTTTGGTGACCTATATGAAAGCTATATGCAAGAATCAGTGCAAAACGTTATCACTCACAACCCAAAGTCGTTTGCCGATATGGCCACTAAGTGCTATGAGAGCCTGTTAGCCTGTGTAGACATTGAGGATCGACAAAACAGCATCAAGCGTTCGTGATTATCAAATCATTGAAGACTGGTAACCAATCCTCCACCTCTCTCCTATCGGTTTCAAACGGTTATCTTTGTTCTGGCCTTTTGGGTGGCAAAGGACATTACCCTGATAATCATCCTACTATCGCAAAGAAAAGACAGATGAATCCAATGAATTTCTTTAGCAGATTCGTCACCATTCTGTCACCCAAACAATTTAATCAACTGAAAATCAATCTATCTTTACATTCTGTATTGAGAAATAAAACTGCCTAACCACTGGGTTGGGGAATGACAATTAAAACGATGAAAAAGTAGCTTCATCCCCAACTTCACACAAACCTTTATCTTCACTGCCAAACATCATTACTCCTTGCTATGAAAGCACGCTTACTCACTGCCTTATTCACCATTACCTACATCACGCTCGGTTTTGGACAATCCAAAGTCATGACGCCGGAGCAGCTCATTGAATTGAACCGGGTTTCTTCGGTTGGTTTGACCGAAGATGGCCAACGGGTGATTTACAAAACTTCCAGCATTGATTTAAAAACCGAAAAAAAGGCCACCAAATACTTTTCAGTGCCGGTGGAAGGCGGAACGCCGAATCAATTGCAGGCGATCGATGGATTGGTGCGGGATGAAGCGGTGTCGCCAGATGGCCAATGGAAGTTGACCACGAAAGACATCAAGATTCAGAAGGTGAGCGGCA
>CALCCE010000102.1 GCA_937899835.1 uncultured Flavobacteriales bacterium
TTACCACTACATGGACCTTGTGATCGACCAAGAACTTTGGGGAATCTTTCGCAAGGTGGACCATTACCAAGACTTAGCGACTTATTACCTCTTGTTGAGGCAATTTCAGAAGAAAACCTTTCCTGATCGTGATCCTGAATTGGAATCGGAATTGAATCGCATTCGATTGGAATTACGTTTGATCCCTTTTGATACGTTAGCCAATATGACTTTTGGAAGTGCTTGTTCACATACGCTTTTGGGTTGTTAAGCGTTGCTATGCTAACCTCTTTACGAATGCACTTGTCTAATGGAAATAGCCTTCGAAAAGTGATGCGTCTTTATTAAGGACACTTTTGTTATCTTAGTTGTCGTTTTAGACCCCAGTACTAAACCCCACTTATTTGCTCAATTATGCGCACTCTCCTACGTAGGGCTCTACGCCCCGACCGCCAATTGTCGGCCTTCTCGCTAACCGAATTGCTGGTAGTGTTGGTCATCATCGGCATTCTCGTTTTCTTGGCGCTCCCCAACTTATTGCCGGCCATTACCAATGCCCGCAGTCAGGAAGCCAAAATCAACCTGAAACATATTCACACACTACAACGCAACTATTTCTACCAATACTCCAAGTATTCGGAAGAGTTTGGAGACATCAATTACGAGCCACCCAAGTCGCAACAAGAGGGTGGCAATGCGGTATACACCTACCAAATTATTGAAGCGAGTAACAACTCTTTCCTCGCTGAGGCGGTGGCTACTCAGGATTTTGATGGCGATGGTGTTTTCAACAAATGGCAGATTGACCAAGACGAAAAGATCACCGAAGTGGTGAAAGATTAGCAAATCCATGTTGCCCTGGCTCCAAATACCAACGGTTATTGTCTTGCTGGCCCTGTTTTATCAGGATGCCCGGCATCGGATGGTATGGTGGGGCTGGTTTCCTATTCTGGCTTCTATGTTCGTTTCCTTGCGCTACCTCGAAGTAGGCTGGGAAACTTTACTGATTGAGACGGGCATCAACCTTTCGATTTTACTCTTGCAATGGGTGCTGGTAGTAGCCTTATTTTCAATTCGCAAAAAACGTTTTGAGCCAGTGGTTGGTACCATGCTTGGCTGGGGCGATGTTTGGTTTTTTGTGGTCATGTGTCTGGCTTTTTCGCCCGTCAACTTTTGGACTTTTTACCTCGGTGGGATAGGAGTTATCACTTTGGGTTACACCTTGATGCGCTTATTGGGGTTGGCTCAACGCCGGGAGGTGCCATTGGCTGGTGGTTTGGCTTTGCTGCTTACCGGAGTGCTTTTCGCTTTTTGGTGGAATCCTGGATGGCAATGGCTGAGTTATGATCTTTTGGTGCAAGGAGGAGGAAGCTGATGCAAGAAGCAGGAACCATCGAGCTGAGCACTGAACTCCAGCAACTCATCACCGCCGAGCAAGCCTGGCACTATCGGGTATTGCCGCAAAGCAAGGCGGAAAATCAACTCACTTTTTGGGTAGATGCCAGCAAATCGGACTTCGGCATGGCCGATGAGTTGGAAATTTTGCTGGGACAAAGCATTGTACTGGAAAAGGCTCCGGCGGATCGTGTGCAGGAAGCTCTGGCTCGTTATTATCGCAAGACTCGAAGTGGACAGGCCACTGCAAAATCTGCACAACTCAATAGCCGCAAAGCCGATAGCTTTTTGGAGGAACTCATTCAAGAGGCGAAAGACCTGGGGAGTTCAGATATTCACCTCGAAGTGTATGAAGAAAGTTGCCGGGTGCGCATACGTATTGACGGACAGCTGATTGAGCGCTACACCATTGAGAAAGGGGAGTACCCTGCTTTGGTGAACCGAATAAAAATTCGTTCACACTTAGATATTGCCGAAAAGCGCCTTCCACAGGACGGACGTATCTTCTTCCGGCACTTTGGCTCTGAGTTCGACATTCGGGTATCGGTGTTGCCCACCATGCACGGTGAAAAGATCGTGATGCGGATTTTGAGCAACGATGCCACCCATATCGACATCGCTAAGCTTGGTTTTGGCGAGTTGGAATTAGAGCGTTACCAAGAAGGTATCAAAAGGCCGAATGGCATTGTTTTGATCAGTGGGCCTACGGGTTCTGGAAAAACTACTACGCTCTACGCCACCTTAAAAATTTTGAACAAAACCACGACCAATGTGCTCACCATTGAGGATCCGATTGAGTATACCCTAAAAGGAATCAATCAGGTGCAGGTAAAAGAAAACATTGGGTTGAGTTTTGCGGCTGCGTTGCGTTCGTTTTTGCGGCAAGATCCCGACATCATTATGTTGGGAGAGATTCGCGATGGCGAAACCGCTAACATGGCCATTCGAGCAGCACTCACCGGGCACCTGGTGCTGTCTACCATTCACACCAACAGTGCTTGGGGAACGGTCTCACGCCTGGTAGATATGGGTGTGCCTTCTTTTCTTTTGGCCAGCACTTTAAATACCACGGTGGCCCAGCGGTTGGTGCGCTTATTGTGCCCCGATTGCAAAGAGCAACGGGAGCTAACGCCGAAACTTTTACCAAGTAGCTTTGAGGCTCCCCGACCTTTGACGCACCATCACGTAGCGGTAGGCTGTGAAAATTGCTACTTTACCGGCTACCGCGGCCGGAAAGCCTTGTACGAGGTGATTCCCATCGACCAGGAATTGTCCAACGCCATAAAGAGCCAACGCTTTGAGGTGAGTGAGCACCTGGATCAACGCAACATCAAATCGCTCCGCGACAATGCTTTTGAGCTGTTGGAGCAGGGACGTACCTCCATTGATGAGGTTTACCCATTACTATTGACGACGACTTAAGCCCCATACCATGAAACGAATTCGATTGTTCTTCTTGTTCCTGTCCCTACTGGTTTCTTGCCAGCTGTTGGCTCAGGACCGCATGGCCAGCATCCGGCAACAACTGGATGAACTGGCCCTCACCACGCCGGGACTAACCGAAAAGGTAGAAATTTCGGTAAGCGGCATTCCCATTCAGGAATTTGTGCGGGGTGTAGCCGAGGCACACAACCTCAACGTGAGCATCAACCCTGGTATCGAGGCCACCATCATCAACAACTTTTCCAACGCCACCGTGTCGGATGTGTTTGTGTTCCTTTGCCGGGAATACGATCTGGAGCTCACCTTAATCGGTTCTATTATTTCCCTTACCAAATACCAGGCTCCGGCTCCGCCACCGGTGGTGAAGGCCAAAAAAGAACTCAGCATTAGCTACAACAAGCAAACTGATTTCCTATCGCTCGACCTCAAACGCGATTCGCTCGATGAGGTGGTCAAAGAAATTACCCGCATTTCGCTCAACAACGTGGTGTTATCCCCAGGTTTAGAAAATCGCTTGGTAAGCGTCTACATACAAAACCGGCCATTTTCCAATGCACTCGACAAGTTAGCTTTTGCCAATGGGCTAAAGGTGCGTGAGACCGAGGACAATTTTTTCGTGTTGGAAGAGGTTAAGGCGGAAGCACAAACGGCACAAAAAAATGGCAACAATCAGCGTGGGGTTCGTGGTCAAAATAATTTTAACCAAGGCCAGGCTGTCGCCAATCTCGAAATCAAGTTAGAGCCAAGTGAACGCATTACAGTCAATGCGACCAACGTGCCCATTGTAGATATCATTCGTGGTGCTTCCGCTGAATTGCTCAACAACTACTTTCTGTTTTCAGAGCCTGAAGGCAACACCACCCTCTATTTGGAAAATGCCACCTATGAGGAGTTTTTGTCTTACTTGCTCAACGGTACCGACTACACGTATAAACTGCAAGAAAACGTCTACCTCATTGGTAACCGAAAGTTAGAAGGGCTACGCACCACCGAGTTGATCACCATGGAGAACCGCACCATTGAAAGTGTCATCGACTTTATCCCCACCGACTTGAAAAAGAACGTAGAGATTCAGGAGTTCTCTGAGCTCAACGGTTTGATTGTGAGTGGATCTTATCCCGAAATCGAAGAGATTCGGGCCTTTTTGCGCAAAATTGATCGGGTGGTTCCGGTGATCCTCATCGATGTGATGATTGTGGAAGTGCGCAAAAACAATGAAATCAATACCGGTATTTCAGGTGGTTTGGGAGATGGCAACGCGCCTACCCGTACCGCTGGCAGTTACAACACCGGTGACAATCCCAATGGGGCGCAAATCAGTTTGACGAGCGAAACTTTAAATAACCTGCTGTCGCGCATCTCCACCGGTGGTGTGCTGAATTTGGGCAACCTCGCCCCTGATTTCTACCTTGCCATCGAGGCCTTAGAAACCAATGGAAACTTGCGCAGAAGGGCTACTCCGAAGCTGGCTACCCTCAACGGGCACGAGGCCAACCTGAGTATTGGAGAACAGGACTATTACCTGGAGGTGCAAAACAACATTATTGGTACGCAGAACCCTACGGTAGCCAACTCGCAAGTATACCGGGCAGTGAATGCCGATTTGTCCATTACCATCAAACCCTTTGTATCGGGGGATGAGCAAATCACTTTGGAAATTGAATTTGAACAATCGCAGTTTACCGATCGTATTGCCACTACGGCTCCTCCGGGAACCACCACTCGTCAATTCAAGTCGATGATTCGGATGCGCAACGGAGAAACCATTCTCCTGGGCGGTTTGGAAGAAAAGAGCAAACAAGACAACGGAACGGGTTTGCCTTGGATCAGTCGCGTACCAGTACTCAAGTGGTTTACGGGCAAACAACGCCGGGCTGAGAACCGTGAGCAGCTCAACATCTTTATCAAAACCACTGTCATCTATTAAGCATGGCCGCATTTCAGCCCTGGAAACAATGGGTGGCGCTGAAACAGGTGGCCGGTATCGAGGCGGTGAAAACGCCCGATGGTTGGCGGCTGGGCTATTGTTTGCTGCGCAAGAGTGGCAAAGGCATTCAATTAGAGAAATCGCAGGGTGGTTTTCACGACCTGGAATCGCTGTTGGCGGAGTTGGATAAAAATATTCCTTTGCGGCTAGTACTCAACGGTAGCGGTATTTTGCACCGGCCTTTGGAGAGCACTTCAGAAAATGATCCGGGCACACTTTTGCGCAAGGTACTTCCCGATGCCAATGCTGAGGAGTTTTGGGTGTTTACTGGTCCGGGTGTGGGTGCTTCTTTGGTATCGCTTTGCCGCCAATCGCTTTTAGAAGATTGGCACCAACAATGCACAGCCCAAGGCCGACGGCTGATTGGAGCCTGGGCGGGACCGGGACAACTCAATGCCCTGCTGGGGAACCTTATTGAATTGCCCGAACACCGGGAACTAGGGTACCATGAATTGCAGATCACCGACCACCGGGTAAGCGCCTACCGCACCTTGCCTGAGCCAGTTCCGGTAGAAGCCCTTTCAGTGGGTGATCAAATTGTACCAGGGGAACTAATTATGGCCTTTGCTGCTGGTTTGAGTGCCTTTTTTCCGCCCTATGGCCCAGAAATCGAAGCTTTATCGGTGGAATGGGAGGAAAGTGAACAACAGCGTATTTTTCAGTTCGCTGGCTGGGGAATACTCCTCTTTTTTCTCGTTTTGGTGATGGGCAACTTCTTTTTGTTCGAGCATTTCGATGAGCGGGCGGCTGAGCTGGAGTTTCAGGAGAATCAACAAAATCAGCAAACTGGTGACCTCAAACGCATGAAGGAGGAAATCGATTTGGCGGAGGCTTTCATGACGCGCCTGGGGTTGTTGCAACCGAACACCAACAGCTACTATGCCGATCGACTTTCGGCCAGTTTGGACAATGGATTGCAATTCACCCGCTTGGAGGTCAATCCATTGAAGCGAAAAGTGAAGCAAGGGGTAGAAGAGCTGTCTTTTGCTACGGGTACACTGCAAGTAGCCGGTACGGCTCGCAATTCTTCCCGCCTCAACGATTGGTTAGCTGAGGTGCGCGACCTCAACTGGGTAGCCGATGTGAACATATTGAACTACCAGCAAAACCCCGACATCGGTGCGGGAGAGTTTCTGGTTGAACTCCAACTGAAATAGGAATGTGGAAAGATTGGAGTTATAAAAAGCGTAACCGGTTTTTGCTGGGAGCTGCCATTGGCGGTTTATTACTCATTTGGTTTTTGGCCCTCAGCAACACTTTTGGCCTCATGCGACAGTGTTGGGACATGGAAGAACGCCTGGAAATTGCGGCCAGCCTTTCGGGCGGTCTTCAGGATTTGCAAATGCGCCAGGAGCGGCTCATGGCCATCACTGGTGAGGCAGGCGCTGCGGAACTCGACCTGCATCAGGAATTGTTGGAACGGGTGAGCAGCTATTGTGTCAACAACCGGTTGGTGCTCGAAGAGTTTCCCAAACCAGTGATTTCTCAAAGCAACGATTTTCAGGTAGAAACCACCATTTTTACCGTAGAAGGTAGATTTATTCCCCTTTTGCGCTTGGTGCATGACTTGGAGCAGGAGTGGGGCTTGGGCAAAATTTCGGGCGTTGAGTTTGCCTCCCGAAAAAACAATCGGGCCAACCGAAAAGAACTTACGGTATCCATTAGTTTTCAACAGGTGAAGCGTATCAAATCCAAAAACACATGAAAAATTCCTTCCTCTATTGGATGCTGGGCTTATGGAGCTTGCTGTTGGTGGGAGCCTGCGAAGACCTCACAGAGGAGGATTTGCGGGACGAAGTGGTGGTAGTAATGGCACCGGCGGACGAAAGCATTACCACCCAATTGACGCCCACCTTTTGGTGGGAAGCCGTAGATGGAGCCCTTCAGTATCAATTGCAGGTTGTTCAACCACAGTTCGACTCCATCGTTACCCTGGTGGCCGATTCGACCATCACCAGCAACCAATCCTCTTCGATTACCCTCGATCCGGGTACCTACCAATGGCGCGTGCGCGCCTTAAATGCCTCCTCCGAGTCGTGCTGGACTACTTCAACCCTTACCGTAGACAGCAGTGACGTCCTCACCGGGCAAACTGTGATTTTGGGTAACCCTGTAGCGGGTGCCTTGCTCAATACCGATCCACCTACGTTTACTTGGGATGTATTGTTGGGCGCAGAAGAATACCGTTTCCAGCTGTATGAAAACGACCTCAACGGTACAAAACTCTACGACATTACCGGTATCGCAGGCAACAGCTACACCCCAACCGATAGCTTGCTGGAAGGGGTATACGAATGGGGTGTACGTGCAGAGAAGGCAGGATCTGTAACACAGTATTCTTACGCTACTTTTCAGATTGACCTCACCGCTCCGGCGGTTTCGCTGCCCAACAGCCCCGCTTCAAACAGCGTCATTACACAGGGGACTACCATCAATTTCAATTGGCTCCAAGCCCCTGATAATGGAACCGCTACGTTTGATACCTTATATATTGCTGGTGATTCTTTGTTTTCCAACATTGAATTTAAAGGTGAATTTATCAGTCCGGGGTATTCGGATACCCTGTCGGTAGGTAATCATTTTTGGCGGTTGCGTACTTTTGATGCTGCGGGCAATTCAAGTAATTTTTCCAATTCTTTTCGGGTAACCGTTCAATGATCGCATGAAAAACAAGAAACTTCTATACCTGTTGTTGCCACTCATGGTAGTGGTGTGGGGAGCGGTGTTCTACCGCGTCTTCAAGGGAATAGGAGGAGATGACGATTATTTTGATGCCTTACCTGCCGCTGTAAAAATGCCTGTACTGGCCAAACAAGACAGCTTCGACCTGATTGCTGATTACAAAGACCCTTTTCTTGGCAAAGGGCCCGGGCGTTCCCGCAATACCAATCCGGCCATTGGTGAAAAGCCGCTCACACCTACCGTGCGTCAACTGCCTAAGCCTCCACCGCCAACCTTGCCATGGCCGGCCATCGGCTACGGTGGCTTTGTCAACAAATCGGGCGGTAAAAATAAACTAGCAGTTGTCACTATTGACGGCCAAACTTCATGGGGTAAATTGGGGGAAGAAATCCAAGGGGTGACCATTCAGGAAATCTGGAAAGATTCGGTTCAGGTATCCTACCGAAAAGAGGTGAAGACCGTTCTCCTCAATGGTGGTTAAAGCTTTCCTTTTCACTTCATTTTAAACTTTTCCTTCCGAGCAAGGAGCAGCACTTGAAACTCCAAAAGTGGTTGCGCCAAATCTCAGTCACATAGCCACAGTCTTCCTTCCTGAAAAGGAGGTATCCCTTGGTAAAAAGTCGCTTTTATTTCCCATTCATATGCAGTACCTCTGTAGCATGCTGGTTTGATAAGGCCGATGTTTACTTCCAGCGATCCTTAATTCCGGCCTTTAGTTCAGAGCCTTTTTTGGACCCCAGAAGGTGCTTCCCGTCTTATTTCTACAAGACACGGCCTCGCCCGGTTCCGACAGATACAACACTGTCGGAACCATTGGTCGTTTATTAAGATGCTTTACGAAATACGTATGCGGTAAAACCATCCTCTGAGAGAAGGGTAGAAGTTGCTGACAAGCAGAGATGATAAGTTGTGCACGGTTGCCCCTCCTTCGTCGACTGATTTTTGTATTTTAAGGGATGTTTTTGCGACTTGGTTTACAATGCTTGCTCATTAGCCTCTGGATAGGTGGTGGAAATGTGGCATTGGCACAAACCGGTTTCGCTTATTCGGATACTGCTTTTGAGAAAGGTGCAGTGCATGCTACCCAAGGCATCTATTTTGCAGGCAAGCAATTGCACCCTAAGGCGCTTGCAGCGGTAGATAGTCTCGCTGAATTTTTGAACCGCCAACCGGGCCTTTTGGTAAGGATTAGTGTACATGTTGATCGCAACGACTACCCGAAATACGAAGTGTTGGCTCAGAAGCCGGACCAGCAGCAAGCGGAGGCCTTAAAAATTTACCTGATTGAAAAAGGGATTGATTCCTTTCGGATGGTGGCAGTAGGAGAAGGTTTTTACCGACCCAAAGCCACAGCGCTAAAGTCCGACAGCCTATCTGCTAAAGAACGAGAAGCCGCCCAAAAACAGAACCGTCGAGTAGAAATAACCATTATTGGCATAGTGCCCCTAAAATAATTCGCCCGTTAAGCATCCTCCAGCTAATTCGATACGTCTACCCTATGAGATAAGACCGGAAGCCAAAGTGCAAAATGGGATGAAAGGAGCAGTAGCGGTACTCCTTAAACCACCTCCAGTGTGCTAAAAACAAATATACGCCCCAGCCCATTCCTCCGCAGGTTCCTGCGGTTGCTGGCGTTGCTTTGTCTTTTGGTAAGTTGTTCTGGTCCTTTAAGTGCTCAAGTTGCAGCCGATTTCACCGCTTCCTCTACCGTAGGATGCAGTCCGCTAAATGTTCAGTTTTCAGACCTTTCCACCGGTACCATCACCTCCCGAAATTGGGATTTCGGAAATGGCAACGTAGCCATCGGAAACAACCCCTCGCCAACCGCCATTTACACCACTCCCGGTTCTTATACCGTGAAGTTGGTCGTTTCTGACGGAGTAGCGGTAGACTCCATTGTAAAGCTGGCCTACATCACGGTTTTGCAAGAGCCATCAGTTTCTTTCACTGCGGGGCCCGCAACCCAAGGATGCCCTCCGCTATCGGTGCAATTTACCAATACCACCCCCTCAGGGAGCGCTCCTTTTACCAATTGGGCTTGGGATTATGGAGATGGCTCTCCATTGGGCACCACTACCAATGCCTCGCACAACTATACCCAACCAGGAACCTACACAGTAGCACTCACCGTAACAGACGCCAACGGCTGTACGGGTTCCACCAACGTACCGGGCTTAATCACGGTGAATGCAATACCGAACGTATGGTTCACAGCTACCCCCACTTCCAGCTGCCAGCCGCCCCTCACGGTCAATTTTACCAATCAGTCGTCGAGCTCAACAGGAGGCAACCTCACGTTTTTGTGGGATTTTGGCGGAACTGGAACCAGTACCTTAGCCAATCCAACGCATACCTTCACCACTGCAGGTTTGTTTGATGTTACCCTGATTGCCACCGATCCGCAAGGTTGTTCCGATACGCTTACTTTCGGCAATTTTATTTCTACCAATGGCGTGGTAGCTGATTTCGTGGCTTCAGACGATACGATTTGTCCAGGAGGCACCATCAACTTTTTGAACATTACTACCGGGGCGGGACAGTTCATTTGGGATTTTGGCGATGGGTCTCCCACCTCGGGAGTAGCCAATCCAAATCATACCTACACCACACCCGGTTCTTACACTGTAACGCTTACTGCAAACGGAGGAAGCTGCTCTGGTACTGCAACTTTCGACATTGTAGTAGATAACGTACAGGCCAATTTTACTTCGGCACCCAATTACAATTGTGAGTCACCGCTGATCACACAGTACACCGACTTGTCGGTGCCCACTCCTGCCTCATGGTTGTGGTTGTTCGGCAACGGTTTTTCTTCCACCTTGCAGAATCCGATCAATACCATTAACCTGGAGGGAGTGTTCGACGACACCCTGGTGGTCGTCTCTCCGGGCGGTTGTCGTGACACGATGATCATACCGGAAAATACCGAGCTCTTTATACTCACCCCTGAGTTTTTAATGGATCCGCCTCAGGGCTGCGCTCCACTGACTGTAAACTTCACCGACGAATCAGACCCTTTTGATTCCATTGCTACCTGGAACTGGCAATTTGGAGATTCTTTAGGAACATCAGTTCAACAGAATCCCAGCTTTACCTTTGTAGATACAGGGGCGCATCCGGTTACGCTTACCATCACCACTCCCACAGGGTGCATATACGAGTACGTTGATACCGTGTACATTGGCGTGCAGCAAAATGCCTTTTTTACCTGGGATACGGTACTTTCTTGTGCCTCTGATACCATTAATTTCTACGATCAGAGTTCGGATACCAACCTGATCGATGCTTACGTATGGAACTTTAACGATACCGCTGGTGCCAGTGGAAAGTTTGCGCAGCATTCGTTTAACGATACGGGGTGGATGAGTGTGGAACTAATTGTGACTTACAACGGTTGTCCCGATACGCATACGGTAGACAGTGCGGTTTATATTTTAGGGCCTTTTACGACTTTCAAGGCGATTCCCGATTGTTCGGCTCCAACCAACCGCGACTTTGATGGAACGATCTTAGGAGCTACGCGTTGGTATTGGGATTTTGGCGACAGTACCACTATTGACAGTACCAGTACCGACCCCAATCACACTTATCCGGGAGGAGGAGCTTACCTTGCACGGCTAGAAGCCTACAACGATACCACTGGATGCGCCTACACGCATGAAGCTTATGTGACCGTATATGCCTTGGAGGCCCAATGGACTTTAACCGATACCGTAGGGTGTAATCCCTTCACGCTCACCGTAGATGGGAGCAGTTCGGTAGATGCCAACACGCACAAGATTTTCTTTGGACCCGGTTTGCCCACCTCCCAATACGTGCCAGATACCACGTATACGTATACTTCAGCCGGCTTTTATCCATTAAAAATGGTCGTTACTGATGCCAATGGCTGTAAAGATTCGTTGAAGCAAACCATACGTGTGGTAGAGCCTTTTGCCGATTTTTCTTCTTTGGATACCTTAGGTTGTGTGCCGCTTTCTTCGGGATTTACCGATTTGAGCTTTTCAGATACCAATATCGTGGCCTGGCAATGGGGTTTTGGAAACGGTGATACGGCTGCGCAACAGAACCCTACAGCAGTTTATGATGCTTTGGGTTCAGGTTTTTACACCGTCACACTCACGGTTGAAGATGCCGTGGGATGTACGGCATCTGAAACCAAAAACAACTACATCGAAGTACGGCAGCCTCCTTCCTTTTTTCAGGTCAACAATCAGTTGTGTGAAGGCGATTCAGTTTACTTCAACTTTGCTCCTGTAGGGGTAGGATATACCTATTTATGGGACTTTGACGATAATATGGGTACCAGCACTCAATTTTGGCCCCGCTATTCCTGGGACTCTGCCGGGGTATATTCTCCCACACTTACCGTAACTGATTCCAATGGCTGCGATTCTACTTTTTCGGCTCCTTCGGTGCAAGTTCAAGGCATTAAAGGGGTAGGGATTACCGCCAGTCCGCGCGATTCGAGTTGCTATCCCATGCCCGTAGTTTTTCGGGATACATCGGCCGCACAGGTTTCTTCTTGGCAGTGGAATTTTGGCGAAGGAGCTCCTCCAGTTACCGTTTTAGGCCCAGTGGCTACCAACACCTACAATACCCCCGGATTGTATGACGTACAGTTGGTGATAACCACCACATTCGGATGTGTAGACAGTGTTTTGTTAGAGGATTACATCAATGTACAAGGTCCTTATGCCGAATTTCACATTTCCGACGATACGGTTTGCATTGGTGAACCGGCCGACTTTCTGATCGATTCCAGCTTAAATGTGGCGGGTTATCAGTGGGATTTTGGCAATGGATTGGATTCTGTTACCTCCGGTTCCATCGATTCTCTCACCTATTTCTACAACCAAACGGGCACTATTATCGCCCGCATGATCTACCTCGATTCGGGAGGCGTTTGTCCGAAATCCTATGAAGACACCTTGTTTGTATCACAGTTGATTGCAGATTTCAGCATTGATGACCCGGAGGGCTGTGCGCCACACACCGTACAATTTTCGGATTCCAGTATGGGGGCCAACGTCTGGTCTTGGGGATTTGGAAATGGCCAAAGCAGCAATCAGGTGTCCCCGGGAATGAACTATGACGATCCTGGAACTTACTCGGTGAGTCTCATTAGCACCAATGATTCTACTGGCTGTAGGGATACCACCTTCAGGCAAATCGTGGTTTTTGACCAGCCCGATCCTCAGATTTCGGGTCCTGATTTTGTGTGCATTGGCGAATGGCTGCAACTACAAGGTTCGGGAGGGGTGACTTATGCCTGGACGCCTGATTCTCTGTTTTCAGATCCAACGTCATCGAATACCAGTGTTTGGCTCAGTCAAAGTGATACGGTCGGCTTAAGCGTAACCGATACCAATGGCTGTGTAGACAGTACCGGCAAGTACGTATTTGTGCAGTATCCTCCGAGTTTTACCATCGCTGGCGATACCACTATTTTCAAAGGGCAGGCGGTAGACTTGTGGATTGAAAGCTCCGTACCCGGAAACCTCACTGCCCAATGGGTACCCGAAACGGGCTTGAGTTGTGTGGATTGTCTGTTGCCAGTTGCTTCGCCCAACGAAACCACGAACTACACCATTCTTCTTGCGGATGTGAACGGATGCTTCTCAGAAGAAACGAGCCTTACTGTATCTGTAGTTTTAGAGCAGGAATTACACATTCCGAACGCCTTCACGCCAAATGGCGACTTTACGAATGATGTATTATACATTGTGCCATACGGCATGCGCAAGCTGCACCACTTCCATATTTTTAATCGTTGGGGAGACCTGATTTTTGAAAGCAACGACTTTAATCAGGGCTGGGATGGCACCCATAAAGGCAAAGAGTCGCCCATTGGAGTATATGCTTACTCGGTGTTGGCCGAGGGCTATGATGGATTCGTCAAGCAATTGACCGGCTACGTGGTGTTGGTGCGATAAATCGTCAATTGCACCGGTCGAGCCCGATTTTTTCCGAAATTTGAGAACATGGGATTTACCCGAAGGATGTATGCCAACTTGTATTGGTGGTACTCCGAGGTAAAAAAGTCTGCATCACCAGATTTTTATGCATTTGTTGCGCTGTGGTTTTGGTTGAGCCTCAATGTATCATCTGTAATCATTGGCGTTATTGGAATCGGATTCCCGAGATATGAGCATTGGATCAATCCGGAGTTTGCCTTGGTTTCCCTCATAGTGATTGCACTTTGGGTATATTGGGCCCGTGGAAAAACACCTGTTGTTGACGAAAATGATGCCGCACTATTAGAAGTGAAAAGCTTAGAAAGAAAAAGAGCGCTGCGCGCCTACTGGTTATTGTCTATCGCTTTTGCTACCGGGGTTGCTGGTTGGTTCGTGTCTTGGTAGGGTTTTGAACGTTTGGATGTTAATTTTGAAAGCTGAAGTCTGAAACCAATTTGTAACTGAAAGGTATAACTGCTGAATACTCTCAATGACTTAATTGTACCCATGCCCGATATCCTCCCCACTGAAACCTCCTTTTTGGAATTACTGAGTCAAGGCAATGAAGGCTGGGCTTTTACTACTCCTGAAGGGGAAATACTTAGGGTAAACGAAAAGTTTGCCCAGATGATGGGAATTGAGAAACGGGACTGTAAAGGACAAAATTGGCTGGAAAAAGTGGCTCCGGATGATCGCTTTAAATTGGCGGCCGGACTTGAAGGCGGGTCAGTAGAACCCTTGCGAGCACGCTTAACCGGATGGAAGGGGGTGAATCATTGGTTGGAAATACGAATGGTACCTACCACGGACAACCAAAGGCTGTGCTGGTTTCGCCCGCTGCAACTCTCTGAAAGCAATGAAGGCTTACAGGAGTTCATTCAAGCAGTACCCGATTTGTTTGCGATTTCATCTGCCGATGGCTATTTCGTTCAGTTAAACGATGCCTGGAAAAGACTGCTTGGGTTTACGAATGACGAACTGCAAAGTAGACCCTTGCTCGATTTTGTAGACCCCGAAGATCGGGAAAGTACCCGTGCAGCCATCAAACAGGCCATCACCGAAGGTGAGGTACAATTGTTTGAAAACAGGTACCTGTCCAAAGAAGAAGGATCGCGTTGTTTGTCCTGGACTGCACGTGCTGCACAAGACAAGCGTCTGGTATTTTGGTCGGGGCGTGACATTACAGTATACCGAGAGGCAGAAAACAAAATCAAGAAGAGTGAAGCGCTCTACCGTGGATTGGTAGAAAACATTCCCGATATGCTGACTGAGTTGGACAGCAAGGGGAAAATTTTGTTTGTGAACCGGGTTCGTCCTGGTATGGCGCTCAAGGATTTGATCGGCCAGAACTGGTTTGATTTCATTGCCGATTCTGATAAGCAGCTGTTTCAAACTGCACTGGAAGTGGTGCAAAAAACTGGAAACGCAGTTGACATCGAATTGGAAACCAATTCCCGATTGGGACGGGCTTGGTGGCACTTTATAATGGTGCCTATTTGGGTAGATGGTCAGGTAGACCGTTTGCTTTCTATCGGGCGCGATATTTCGGCACTCAAGCAATCGGAAAATCGCTTGAAGCGGAATGAAGAGCATTTCCACATGGCCCAGCGGGTAGCAGGTATTGGCAGTTGGGAGCACGATTTCCTGACTCAATCCACTACTTTTTCTGAAGAACTACTCGGCCTACTGGGTGCCGAGGATCAGCCGCTCAATTCCATTCATGAATGGTTGGGTTTCATTCATCCCGAAGACCGTTCGCAGGCTGCTAACCTGATGGGAACTGCCATGGAAAAGCGGCTACCTTTCGATACGCAATACCGGGTTTTATTTTCCAACGGAACCGTTCGTGTTCACGAATCGAGGGCCCGGGTTTTTATCGATCCCGAAACCCAAACCGATCGAATGATTGGCATCAATGTGGACATCACCGAGAAGTTTGAATCTGAGAAACAACTGCACCAAAAGGAAAGGTTGTACCGCACCATTGCCCAAAACTTTCCGCGTGGGGTGGTCTTGCTCATCGATAAGAATTTCCACATCAACTTTGCCGAGGGACAGCTGTTGAGCAGCAGTAAATTAGGAGCCGACCATTTTTTGGGCAAAACCATTCACGAAGCTTTTGAGCCCAAGGTGGTGAAGAAACTGGAGCCAGAGTTGCACAAGTCCTTCGAAGGCGATTCCTGCACATTTGAATATTCTCAAAAGGGAAAATTCATGGTGTCCAATACTTTTCCGTTGCACAACCGCAAAGGAGAGGTAGAATCGGTGTTGGTGGTGCAACAGGACCTTTCGGAGCGCAAACGCTCCGAAGACGAGTTGAAACGACTAAATGTAGAGCTCATCAAGCACAACAATGAGCTACGGCAGTTCGCCTACATTACCTCACACAATTTGCGGGCGCCCATTGCCAACATTCTTGCTTTGGTGGACATGTATAGTCCCGGGGAAGATAACCAGGACATCATTAGTAACTTACGCAAATCGGCCACCAACCTCGATTCGGTGATCAGCGATCTCAACGAGATCGTGGCTTACCGCAACAGTAAGAGTGAGGTAAAGGAGCAAATCAACCTTGAGGTGGAACTGGATAAGGTGCTGAGCAGCATCGATAAAAACATCCGCGATAGCGGTGCCATCATTACTCAAAATTTTGAAGAGGTTTCTCAGTTGTATTCGGTGAAGAATTACATCCACAGCTTTTTTATCAACCTGTTGACCAATGCGATCAAATACCGTTCACCCGATCGGGTGCCCGAAATAGAGGTGAGTGCCCGTTTGGAAGGTCGCTGGATTGTGTTGCGGGTGAAAGATAACGGCCTTGGCATTGATCTTTCCAAATACAAAGGTTCTTTGTTTGGCATGTACAAACGTTTCCACAACCATGTTGAAGGAAAAGGTTTAGGGCTACATCTGGTGAAAACCCAGGCAGAAGCATTGCGGGGTAAGGTGGAAATTGAAAGCCAGCCCGGAGAAGGTTCTACCTTCAAAATCTTGCTTCCTGAACGATAGGGGGAATTAACGCCACCGCCATTTTCCATTATTTTCCACCAGCACCTGATCGTCGATCAATTGTCGGATAAGGCCCAGCACCCTCTCTCGATCATTGATGTTCAGTTGCTCCAAAATCTCTTCTATTGATAGGGCCGTTTCACCGAGTAACTGTTGAATACTCTGGGTGGCTTTTTGGGAAAATTCGCTGTTGCGCTCTTGTTTCTTCCGTTCCAGACAAATGTCACACAAACCACAGGGAAGGCTTTGGGGCTCGCCAAAATACGCCAGTAACAGTTGGCTCCGACAGCCTTGTTGTGCCTTGGCATAGTGGATTACTGCTGACATCCGTTCCAAGGTGATGCGCTTGCGTTCAGCATAGTGCTCGCGCGTAATTACCAACCGGTCCGGAGCCACTCGATCACGGGTAAACGTGAGCTGCGGTTGGTGGTTGCGCGGCAGGTAAGAGATGACCTTTTGCTTGTGCAAAAAACGAAGCAACTGGCCTACTTTACTCCGGTCGATATCGGCCCGACGAGCCAGGTCGGTTTCGTTGATTTTGGTGTATTGATCAAATACTCCTGAATAAGACCGGAGCAACAGTTTGATAAAAGCATCGGTGGTTTTATTAGCTACTTGGTAGCGATAAAGCTCGTTTTTTCCCATAAGGAACAACAGACGTGCAGGAAGGTGTAAAGCTTCGGACACAGCAATGTAACCTTCTTTTTCCAGAAAACGCAGGCTGTGAAACACTTGGCGGGGGCGCAAGTCATAGCGACTGGCAAAGTCGGCAAGGTCGAAATCAAAAGTTCGGCCCAAGCCACCACCGGTTGCCTGTTGGTAGTAGTTTCCCAAGGCCAAATACACCCGCTTGATGAAATCAATTTCGGGAAACCCCGAAAGGGTACGTTCCCGGAGGTCCAATATATCGGAAGGGGTGCAAAGGAGTATGGCGTAGGAACGCTCTCCATCCCGACCGCCACGGCCTGCTTCTTGGAAATAGGCCTCGGGAGAATCGGGCAAATCGAGGTGCAGCACAAAGCGTACATCAGGCTTGTCAATGCCCATGCCGAAGGCATTGGTGGCTACAATGATTCTGCAGCGGTTGTCGATCCAGTTTTTTTGTTTCTGGGCGCGTACCCGGGTGTCGAGCCCTGCGTGATAAAAATCGGCTTTTACTCCGTTTCGGTTAATGAATAGGGCCGTTTCTTCGGTTTTTTTGCGACTGCGTACGTAGACAATGCCGGAGCCTGGCAGGCGTTGCAATACCCGCAAAAGGCGCTGGCTTTTGTCTTCCTCTTCCTGCACCACGTAGGTGAGGTTGGGCCGCGCAAAACTTTGGCGAATGACATGGGCCCTGGGGAACTCCAACTTGTCTTGAATGTCTTCCACCACATCAGGAGTTGCCGAAGCGGTAAGGGCCAAAACGGGAACCTGAGGCATCCATTCACGAATTTCGGCGATACGGAGGTAAGGCGGACGAAAATCATATCCCCATTGAGAAACACAGTGAGCTTCGTCCACTGCAATTAGGTTCACCTTCATTTTCTTAAGGCGCTCCCGCATCAATTCGGTAGTAAGGCGCTCGGGTGAAACATAGAGAAACTTGATGTTGCCGTAAGCACAATTGTCCAGCGCAATATCGATTTCGCGAGGGTGCATGCCCGATACAATGGCCTGAGCAGGAATATTGCGCTTTTGGAGGTTCTCTACCTGATCTTTCATCAGGGCAATGAGCGGAGAGATTACCAAAGTAACGCCTTCCATCACCAACCCGGGAACTTGAAAACAAATGGATTTTCCGCCTCCGGTAGGCAGTAAGGCCAGGGTATCTTTCCCTTCGAGTACAGCATTGATGATCTCTTCCTGCTGTGGTCGAAAAGATGCATAGCCCCAATAAGACTTCAGTACCTCCAACGGTTCCTGCATGCTACAAAACTACAGATTGGAGAAAGATGAAAGAATAGTTACTGCTATTCGCGTACGATGCGCGCCAGGAAATCGTAGTGTTCGCCTTTTTGAAACATCTCGGCACGGTAGCCTGCGGCTTTGGCAGCTTCGCTGAGGTGGCCGAAATCTACAAAAAGCCATTCAAAAGGCGGGCATTCAATGTTCTTGTAAACCAGTTGATAATTCAACTCTCCGTAGTAACGATCTTCTGGCAACTCTTGGGCGTCTTCACCTTGGTAGAGGTATTTCAAGTCGGAAGAATCGCATAAAATTTGACCACCGGGTGCCAACAGCGCATCCATTTGTTTGAAGAAGCGGGTGAAGCCCTCCAGCGTTTGCACCAGGCCGATGCCGTTCATGAGCAACAGCACCGTGTCGTATTGGGTGTCGTGTTCCCATTCTTGTAAATCGGCCAAGGTTACTTTTTGCAGCCCTCGTGCTTGCATGAGCGCCACTGCACCGGGACTTACATCAATCGCTCTGATGTCGAAATGCTGTTGTTGCAACCAAAGGCTATGGCAGCCGGCTCCGGCTCCAACATCCAATATTTTGCCCTTGCAGTTTTGGAGCGCTACTTGTTCTAAGAGTGGCATCGACTCAAAATCCCTAAAAAACAACTCGGGAGCCATCGGTAAATCCTCTACACTTTCGCTGCGGGCCACAATGGGTGCACCGGGCTTTTGGTGCCAATAATCTAATAGTCCTTGACCAATAGGGTCTTGTGTGG
>CALCCE010000103.1 GCA_937899835.1 uncultured Flavobacteriales bacterium
ACCAACTGCCCTAAGGAGTTGTAGTGATAGGTAGTGGCCATGCTGTGCTTGGGATGCACGGTTTGCGCACCATTTTCCCGGTCTTGCTTCACTTGATCCAACAGCGCCTGATTTTGCAATAGGTCTACCCCTTGTGGCGGAATGGTGCGCACCAGTTGGCCGGACTGATCGTAATACGACAAGGTGTATTGGTTGGCCGATGCAATTTCATATTCCATCTCCATTTTCTCATACACGCCCATGCACTTGGCAATCAGGTCTTCCTGGAAGGTAGCCGACACCTCATCGAGGTAGCTGCGGTAAGCCAACTCGGCGTTTTGTTCCGCAATGTTCATCAGGTTCAACACACAGGGGTCGGGCTGGGTGTATTGCGGGGTGGGTTTCAGGTCGCAGATGAAGTCACTGCCAGGGCATACTTCCTTCAAACTCATATCATCGAGGAATACAGTACTTCCTTTGGCCATTTTTGCCATCACCTCTATGTCCATCGTGGTGTTGGCGCCAGAGTTCCACAAGAAAGTCCGCTTATACCAGGTGCCTTCTAAAGTTCCTGTGTTGAAGGAGGTAAATACCGTAAACTGACCGTCGAATTGAATGGCCATGTCAGTATGCGTTACATCCCAGGCAAACCAAAGATCAAATTTGTAATCGGTGTTTGGTTTTACCGGAACAGACATCTGCTGCCAGATCGGATACCATCCAGCGGTAGTGGGTTCTTGGTGAACAATTTTCATGAAACTACCGGTAGCATTTCCTACGGCATGATCATAAAGTATGGAGCTGCCCAAATTGTGTTGATTCACAATGGAGTAATACTTGAGCGCCATTCCGCTTGGATCGTAGGTAAAAGCTGAAGAGAAAAAGTTATTCCCTTGGTTAAAGCTTCCGTTTGGAATAAGATCGTAGCTATCACAAGCCTTGGGGCACGTATTCCCAAAAGACACATCGTCCAAGCCGATTACATTGACCGAACTAGCGTTGTTGGAAGAATTGAATGCCAATTCCAAGTTTACAGAAGTAGCACTTCCACTATTCCACACGTAGCGGATTTCATTCCAGGTATTGCGCTCGACTGGCAGTGCCTCTACTTGCACGATGGTGCCATTGATGCTCAACTCGGCAAACATGTTGCCTCCATCGTGGTTGATGCGGTTGAAGAAAGCGGAGAAGACGTAATCCTGGTTGGGTTGTACGGTAACCGTATGGTTCCAGATGGGTGCATTGCCGCTTCCTGCGGTTGAGAAGGCTAAGTAATTGCCCACCGACGGATCAGGATAGGTATGATCACCGGTCACAGGACATGCCAGGCAAAATTGCTTCTTAGGTATAATGGTGTAATTATCCAGTGGCCATTGGTTCAGAAACAGGTTGACCAGATTGGTATTGCTTACAAACTGTGGATCCATGGTATAACCCGTCAATAAATACCCATAAGCAGATGAATGCGCCTGGTACTGTTCGAAGGATCCATTGACCACCAGCTCTTGATGCACACAATTATCGCATTGTGCAATGGCTTCGCATTCGCTATAGCCGGTTACTTTCACGCGACCGCCATCGTTCATTTCTAAGAAGAAGTAGAAGTGATGGCTACTGCCGTCCGATTGCAATTGGCTTTGATCCGGCTTCATCGCTGAAAAACCAACGATATCTCCCTTGGTATACCCTAATGTGGTGGGTACGGTAATGTGCACTAAACATTCTGTGGTGGAGCCAGGAACGGAGTAGCTTCCTCCCAACTCGCCCGATGGCACCACGGCACCAAACAGAGCAGACCAGTCAAGGCTATAGCCAAAAGCAGTCAAATCGCAATTGTAGGCCTCTGGAGCTTCCGTGTCTTGCAACACGTCCATCGGGTCCTGACCACAGTTTCCAAAATCCAGGCAAGGAGCCGAACCTTGAACAGCAGCAAAACTTACATTTGAGCCGTTGGTCAATTCTACTTGTGCAGTAAAATCTCCCGATCCTCCTGAGCTGCTTGGTTGAATGTTGAATATCCGGGTAACGTGATTGGTGTTGATGCCCGAAAAGTTGATCATGAGCATGCAGCTGCTACCACTTGCGTTAGCCAGTTGAGCTCCTAAAGTAGAACCACTCAGGTTCGAGGTCCATTGCAAAGTGCCTTGATTAATATCTGTAGCACTTGAATTCAATACCGTATGTAAGCCTTGGAACAACTCATCGCCCATCACCTGACGGTAAATGCCTGTTCCGATATTCACATTGCTGTTCCACAGCAGGGGAGCAATGCCTGCACTGGCATTTTGATAAAGCAAGCCATTGAGCAGGCGCTGCATTTGTTTGGCCGTAGGGCTGGGATCACAATTGGTGAGCTCGGCCTCGCACCGCAAAAAGTTGAGGCAAGGCAAAACCCCTTCCATCAGCACCTCTTCCTTCACGCCGGTACCATCGTCTACCGTAGCTTTGATGATAAAATTTCCGTTGGCCGAAGCAGGATAAATGCCGGGAGAGCTAGTCAGCTTTAGGCAACAAAAGCTTTCGATCTGATTAACATTGTAGGGGCTGTTAGGGTCGGCAAACTTCATCCGCAACTCACAGCTGGGACTTATACCGTAATCAATATCCAATTTCACCTCATTGGCAGTAGACTGCCCCGAAAACTCGGCATTACCGCTTGGCGTAGCACCATTCAAAAGCGCATCGTTCAAGGCAGGAGTATATACCAGATAGGGATCGCCAGCCGACAAGCAGGTCAACTGATGGGTTCCGGTACCGCTTAGCAGGTGGTTACCCGGTTGTTCTATTGCTACATTCAGCAGATTTTCCAAGTCCTTGGCAAAAGGGCAAACCCCGCAAGCTGCCAGGTAGGTAGCCGCAGCTTTATCGGCCAATTCATCGGAATAGCTGTTGACATAATCGGTACAAGTGGAATGGAGGTTGCTAAATTCACCGTAAGCGGTGGTAGTGTAGCTGCATCCTCCCTCGTTAGCATCTTCAGTATCCAGGTATTGCGCCACTGTACCAAACCGAGCGGTTTTGTTTTTGTACATCACAAACGTCATGTAATTGCAAGGCTGCTCGATGTTGTAGAACTGTGAGTTGAGGTTGGGCCATCCGGTAATGCCGTATTGTGCCAGGATCAACCCGTTGTTGAACGGAGTGGTGTTTTGAAAGAAGTTATAGCGGAAGGCATCAAAATCTTCGGTACCAATACAACCGTTGTAGAAACCACTGTTGATGGCAATTTGGCGGTCGCGGTGAGCCAGGAACTTTTGCTTCAAACTCACATAAAGGGCGCGAAAAATCTCCCACTCTTCCAAGCTAAGTGCGCTGCCATTTGGAGTCGGTAAACTGGAGCATTGATCAAAACTGCCTTGTCCGGGGTGGTTGATCAGGATTTTAGCTACATCGTACATACTATAGTACGAAGGCACGCTCGGATCCTTGATGCTGAAGTTTTTCATGAAAAACTTGGCGGCCAAAAACTCTTGATTCCCTTGAGTGAAGTAAGGGTCGGCCAGCAAAATATTAGGGTTCGCAGAACCGCCTGGAACTACATTCAGACCATCGTCTACCACATCCGTATAGTCCATGGTGAGCACATCGTCGTCAAACAGGTTGCTGGTTTCACGGGCCTGGCATTGTTCGTAGTAGCCATACTCAGGATGGTAGAGCACCAGCGATTGTGCCCAGTTCGATTTCCAATAGGCCACAAAATCTTCGAGGTGGGCCAATTGCTCCGGACGAGCGTAGGGCAAACCACCCGACATAATCGGCGAACCGTTGATGGCTGGCTCGTAGCCCGTTCCAAGGTTGTTCAGCAAAATGAGCGACAAACTGCCATCGGCATTGCGGCACTCTTTAGCGTAACTGCCACCACCCAATTGGAACATGGGGTTTTTCCAGTTGGGCTCCACACTTTGGGTAATGAATAAGTTTTTGCGGGGCAGGTAGTTGGTGGTGTTGAACACCGACAAACGATAAGGGGAAGCATCAATATTGCCCGCAGTGGCCTGAGGGCCATTAATCACCACACCATTGCTCACTCCCGTTCCAGGGGACACTTTTCCATACTGCCCGTTGGGGCTCATGTCGGCCAACATGGCATTGTAAGCAGCCTGGCAGGTAGCACTCACACTGCCACACATCTCACCGCATTGTTGCAACAAAGCATCCACTTCAGTTTGGGTGTAGCCTTCGGTCAACAGTGCGTTCACGGAAGTAGTACACTGGTCGCAAGTCATGCCACATCCGTCGAAATCTAATTCGTGAATGGCCTCGGTTTCGAAGTAGGTGTAATCCAGCAAGCAATCGTTGTTTTCCAAATAGTGCTGGGTGTAATAGTTCAACGCATCTTTATTGATGGTCAACTTTTTGTTGATGGTGTAAGAACCTTTGGTCAGTGCCAATGCAGCCGTTTGATCATTTGATTGCAACCCGCCGGTAGGAAAGGTGATGTCGGTAGCCGAGTTGAACGACGGAGGATTGGTCACCGGGCAAGTGGCCTCAGTGAAGGTACCGTTGGTCATGTCGTCCAAAATGGATTGACCAATTACAGAGGTAGTATGCGCATTGGGATTGCTGGCACTCTTGCGGTAGAGAAACTCTTCGCCACAATCGTTCTGCAAAGAAATGGTGAGGTCGTAGATACACTCGTAGCAAAACGCATCGCTGTAGCTGGAAGTAGTTCCATCGGCATAAGTTACCGTACCAGCACAATTGGCATCGTATACTTCGCCTGGCATTTCATAGCTTACATCCACTACCTGATCGGAGGTGAGTAAGAAAGTGGTATTCGATTCTTTGGTACGGCCTTCATTTACCAATCGGTTGGCCGAACCAGAAGCATCTGAAACGGATAGCTTGTTAAGAAGGTCAACCTGCAAATTGTAAATGCTAGCATCATCCAACGCGATCATGTTAGCGGGAACATCCCCCTCCAAACCCGTTGCAATCACATTACCTGCCAAGTCGGTATAGGTAACGGCTACCTGCCCATTGGGGTCAATCACCATTTGCTTTTGGTAAAACTCAGAGTAACCCGCATCGGAAGCAAACAACATGTCCAACTCTTCTTGAAAAGGCTTGCCATAAAACGTTTGGGTGGTATGTCCATTGCCGGTGCGAAAAGGAGCACCTACTCCACTCTGTTCTTTTACCCGGCCCGTGTTATCGGCCATGTAAGTAGTATGTGAAAACGGATATTTTTCCGCATCAGGAATTTCAGGGTAATCAGCTACAAAATCGCTGTTGGGTGAATAATACTTAGCAGACCCCGTGCTGGTAGACATGGCATAAGGCACCGGAGCGCAAGCATTCGGATCGCTCAACAATTTGTCGAAATCCGAAGCATGGTAAGCATCGGTGGTTCCATCCTTTTGGTTGAAGTTGCTGCGGTAGCCCAACAATTCAGAAGTAATGGGCACCGGCAAAGTAGTGATGGCCGCACGCCCTGAATAATCGTAAACATTCTCTCCAACAAAGACATGAAGCACGGAGTTCAATCGGAAATGTTGCTGACGGCTCAGGTTGGACCCATCGAAGTAATCCACCATCTGTTTGCTCTTGCCTTCTTCTGCAAAAGTCATACTAGACTGCCAATTGAATTTACCTTGGTGACCAGAGAAATAGTACCGGTCGGTAAAGCAGGCAACCGTAGAGACCCCACTATTACAGCTTCCTAAATAGGTGTTACTCGACCAGTTGCCTGGAACATCAGAAGCATATCCATTGTCTGGAATTCGACCGATGGCTCGAACGCGGTATAGCACCCAACCTTTGTCGTACAACATCGGAATGGCATACTGCTGTCGCTTGGTGGAAATACGTGTGGCATTGTGCCGAAGATCATCCACTCGAAATGCTGGAAATGTGGAATTGTTATCTGCATAATAATGGGTCCACTCCAACTCATACCCTTCAGCACCGGGCACCGTAGGCCAGGAAACTTCCAGATCACCGGTGGTGCCGTTCAAACTGCTCGATAACCCCGAAGGAACAGTTGCGGTATTAAAAGTGAAATACCGCTCTACTTCTACCCTGCCCTCAACCCGCAAATTGTAATGGGCGTATTGCGCAGCGGTGGTCGGGTGAACCGGAACAATGTCTACAAACATGCGGTGGCCCGGATTGGGCACCTCATAAATGACCTTGTCGTGGTAAGGGTTGGTAGAACTCTTCTCAATGCTCAAGGTCTTGATAGTCGTTACCGGAGAAAAGGTAGAACCCGATTGCACGTAGGTGGTGATTTCCACCTGAACATCGGCCGTAAAGTCACTGGCAGAAGCACCAAAATCATCGTGGTTGACCGATAGAATGACATAGTTTTTCAACTGTTGTACCTGAAACTGTTGGTTCCAGGTGGTCGGGTTGGCCGTCATGAAGGAGTACCAACTGTCGGTCACCTCCACACCATCGCCCCCTAAAAAGTCGGGACGGTCTACCTGGTCGGAATACACCTGTTGTGCCGCCATGAGGGAGCCTGGCAACAACAAGCAAAGGAGCATCAGCCCGGCAAGGGGCCGAAATCGAGAGAAAAGGAAAGCAAATGGGTGCATGATCTGGGGTTAAAAGGGTTGGTACTGGAACTGGTAGCTGGCGTAGGCAGGCAGTGGGCTCCACTGCCGTTTTTGCCGTTGCAAGTAAGCACTCCGGTCAAGTTCCGCGGGTTCAATAGTAGATTGAGAATAATTCGTGTAAGTAATTTCCAACCGAGGTCGGTCTTCTGAAAGCAAGTTGTCGAGCATACTGGCGTCTTGAAAATGGAAAACCAGTTTGTGGATGTAGCCGGTCAGCGGATCGACCCAAATTTCGTAGCCCGAAAAGCGGGGATCTTTGGGCAAACCCTCGAACACATAACGGTACTTGCCATCAGCAGTGGAACTTTTCGTCACGGATGCATAGGCCACCAGCATGCTGTCCAGCGAAGGCGTGGGAAACAAGCCCAAATCTTTGTCCTTCATTTTGCGGTCCAGCATCACAATGTTGCGGTCCTCATGATCAATCCGCAAAAAGTAATCTTCGGTTTGTAGCGTGAGAATTGGGCCCAACTCCTGCTCCATGCGCTCACCGGATTTTTTCACGGTGCCCTTCAGTTCTTCTATTGGTTGACCAGAAGTAGCATTCGCATAGAGTTGATACTGTACCTCAAAACTGAGGTGGGCCGCTTCTGCATATCGAGCACCCAGCGTCTCCAATTCCATGGTCAAAGGGTGCTGTGCTTGTGCCGGCAGTATGACAATTAGTGCAAGCACCCATCCCAAAAACCAACTCCGAGAGTGCATTGTATTCTTCCTTCGATTCGTAAACATCATTGTTCTGCAGGTTTAGTTGGTAATTTTCTTTTGGAGGGTTTTCACTTGTCCGGCACCCACCCGCAGGCTTCGGCGGCCGGTGTGTGACCTTGATTCTGTCAGGTCGTTGGCATAAGCGCGGAAACTGAAATGATCGTCCACGCACTCCGTAAAGTCGTAGTCTTCAAAGCCATCGTAGCCAATTTCCCGGTACTCGGCATTAGCTCCCATCGCGGTGGGTGTCAGTCGGCTATAGCCATATTGCGCAGCATTGTGAAGGTTGAGCGCATCTTTGCTCTCCAACTCCTTGCCATCCGTACTGATAATGGTGAGCTCCTCGGTGGAAGTCCATCCGCTGTAGTTGGGCACCCAGGCATTGCCACTATAGATCCAGAATGGTGAGAAGTTGTTGAAAACACCATCGTTGCGCAAATCGAGCAACTTCGCATAAGTCGCACCATTGTTGTTGGCAGTAAGGCTTTGCTTGCGACCAGTCAGGTAGGCCCAACTTTTGTAAGATCTATAGGTACCATCGACCATGTATTGATAGCGGGCTTCACTTTCGGCTTGAGTCAAGCCACAGTTGCAAAACGCCTTCCAGTCGTCGTTGAACTCTACTGAACCAGCATTCACAACCTCCACACTACCAAAGCTCAAGCTACCACCGGCGGTAGGATCGCCGTAGGTAGTCACCGTTCCAATGGGCACATTGCTTTGGTTCTTGTGGCCAGAGCGGATCACTTTTACCAAGCCACCCAAAGTCACCGGATTGCCCGAAGTGAGGTCGTACACCCCGTAGCTGTTGGAGCCATCCATCAACACTACTGCCTCTTTGTTGTAAGACAAGCCGTGGAGCAGAATATCACCTTCCGTGAAGTAGTTGCCCAGGTTGCCCGATACCACACCGGCATCGAAAGTCGCTCCTACATTTTGATAGGCCGAACCCATGCGATCATAGGCCCAGTGTGCCGGGTAAGTAAACTCATACACCCGGTCTTTGAGCGCTGGTGTAGGAGCAGCCGCAGGGTCGTTGTTGTTATCGAAATATTGGTTGGTAATCTCTTTCAACAAAGTCTCTCCGGTTTCAGCGTCCACGGCAAGGTCCCTCGTGGTGACGCGACCACCTTGGTGATCGACTACGGAGCGCTCCAACAAACCGTGCCGGTTGATCACCTTGGTAATGGTTGCCGAGCGGAAGCTGGTTTCATCTGACGTGTACTTGGGCAGAACGATGGGAATTGGAATGGGCAACCAACCGACTGGAATACCATCGGTATTGACGTTGAGGCCACCCGAGCTGGTAGAGCTCTGCTCTTGCCGAAAATCGGCCACTACATCGAAGTCTACCCCAACAAGGGCTTGTCCGACCGTACCATCTGGAAAGACGGCCTTCATCGTGTTGTCCAGCGTTTTGTCGCCCGATTGGCGGTAGTGGTAAGTCATTTCGGAAACCCGATAGCCATCGCCCCATACCGCCTCGCCCTTCGGCTTGCCATGCATGTCGTTGAGTTCTACTACAAAGCCTTGGCTGGCTGTCATGTGATCCTGCCCCTTCAGCTTCAAGAAGTTGAGAATCGGGTTCGGACGCTTGCGAATGGCTTCCACCGGTGTTTGCCGCACTTTCGTTGGAAAGTCTTTGGCAGTGTAGAAGGTTTTCACCGTTTTGCCCGTTGGCAATCGTTCAGCCGTTTCACTGTAAATGCCTGTTACTTCTACCCGGCTATAGCCCACAGAAGCACTTGGGAAAAGTGATTCACCAATTGGCGTTTCCACCATATATCGTTGATCGGGCTTCAAAAACATTTTTTCGTTGTTGTAGAGTGGCAACTTGAAGGGATTTTCGTCTCCCCCCATGGCAGGCTCATAAGAAGCTACACCACTGCTGTAAGTAATGCCGTTGGCCGTGATGGAATAGTTGTATTCCTGTCCGCGGTAGGCATCGCCATACGTGTAAGCCGGGTCCATTTTAGACATACCATCGGACAGCAAAATGCGTTTCACACGGCTTCCTCCACCTTTTTTGGCGCCTTTGGGATGGTACAGGCGAATCATCGACTTTTCAGGAATAAAGCTGTAGCCTTGTTGCCGCCTGCGCTGGATGCTGTTTTGCCCTTTAAAGAGCTCCTCGAAAGAACTGAAGGCAGTAGCAATTGCTTTGATCACCTGATCGAAGCTCTGTGCGTTGGGGGTAGGCTTGTCAAAAGCCAGATGCGGCTGGTGAAGGGCCACATAGTTCCAGGCCGCCTGCGAGATCGGGCTCACCGGATCTGAAGAACCATCGTCTTGGATAGAAACTGTCTTGATTTTTACCGCACCGTAATAATCCGGTCCGGTAGTGTAAACCTTACAAGCATCGTATTCGATTCCGGCATACCCTGGCACAAACTCGTAGTCGCCACCCGATTGCTTTTTCAGGTCCACCATGAATTTGAAAAACAAGTGGTCCATGGGCTGCCCGTTGGCTTTGGTAAGGTATTGTTGCCGAAACAACAGATCGCGCTGTGCAGGACTCAGACTGGCATAATCGCTCGCATTGGGCAACTTAAATTTCAAGTATTGATAAGCCGGTTTGCCACTGGCCTGATCGTCCCACAATTTGGTTTGGAGGGTGGCATTCGCGTTAGCGCCTACCCCTTCCACTACCACCATTTGCATGGCCCGGCGGTCTTGCACAAAGGCATAATCATCGGCCTCGTAGTGGATGTAAACATCTGCGCCTGAAGGCATTTCAATCTTACTCAGGTTCCAGGCACAAGCCGCTACATCCGCGTTGTACAAACCAGAACCAGCCGTAGTTTCCGTTTGATCGACATAAGGAAACTCAGCGTTGCTTAGTGGATCGTTCACACTTCCGGTTTGGCCACCGATAAAGGCCTGGTAGTTGCCCCAACGGTCATACGCCTTGTTGTGATAACTGGGGTTCACCACCTGTGCCAGCGTGTTGGTGCTGCTCCAACGTTGACCATAATTGAACTGGTAACTGCGGCTTTCCCCTTGATTGGAATTCTGGTAAGTGAAATACACCTTCTTTAGGGTCAGTTTGCCACGAGTCGGATTTTCAGTGGAGTGATATACGCTGTTCACCGTTCCAGGACACAATTCATAATCGTATTGAAAGTGTACGGTTTTGATCGGTGTTGCATTGCCTCCGTTGGCAATCTTGTCGGCTCTGGTATACAGCTCAATCTTATCGAGTTTGTAGCTGCTCATCGAATTGTTGACCATGCCATCTTCGCCTTGCACTCCCTTAGCATCGTGGCGGGCACTGATGTAGAATTCGGCCAGGTGCGTTTTGGTCTCGATGCTGTGCACGTACCAAATGTCTTTTTCACCATACACGTAGTTGGCTTTGTCGTCACCAATCGCCCCTTTCAACGATTGCTGGCCCACATTGTAGTTGGCCTCGCGGTTGGTTTCTCCAATAGGGGTGCGCCATTTGTAATTGCTGTGTGCCCGGCGGTAGTTCAACTTGGTATAGCCTCCAAAATCATCGGGGGTAGGGCCATCTTCCGTAAGGTCTTTGTAATCATCTGCCAGCACTGCCGTAAGCAAATACGAATGCGCAAAGGCTGGCATCGTGGTTTTGTCATAGTAATTGTCCAGGCCACTCTTGTTGTTGAGTGAGTTTTCGGTGCTGGAGTAGTTCACCAGATCTTTGTTGTGGTCTACCCCATTTCCGTTCACCGCAAAGCTGGCTTCTACCTGTTTGTGGTTGTAGGCCGGAATACCGTATACATAGCGGCTACCGTCGGAACGAAGGGCAGCAATTTCGCTGATGTGGTGCATAGGATAAGTGGTATGGCGCGTGATTTCCGCAACAGGTTGATAGGTTCCATCTGCGTTGAGTGTGTAATTACTGCCGTAATCCTGAATCTTGCGGATGTAGCCCACCTGGCTGGCCTCCCAACTGTTTAAGGTTTCGATCACTTCGTTTCGGCGTTCGCGTTTGTTGCGCGCCAGGGCGGTTCCCACGGCCGGCATGGCAGCTGAACTCTTTTTATGACGGCTTTCGTAGCGGTCAAATTCCTTGGTACCCACGGCATTCACACCCTGATTTTTCAGTTTCATGCGAATGGCATCAAAACCACCCAATTTGTTGGCAAAAAAGTCGGGATCGGTATCCACCGTCAATTCACCCGCTTTTTTGAAATACACGTGCTCAAAGTTGAGCCCGTTCTGATTGGGGGCATAAGTCATGGCGGCCGCCATCGGATTGTTTTGCACCCAACGGCCCGATTCCGAATTGGAGTTGACGGTTTCGAAGTTGGCACCTACTTTAAAAATGGCCCCAAAACCTACATCAGCTCCAATTTCATCCTGACCAGACGAACGGTTGGTTTGCTTGCTATCGAACATATAGCCGACATTGCCCCGGTAGGGACGGTACACACCGCCAACACCTTGCCCCGATACACTATACACGTCATAGCTGGCACTGGTGACAGGCAAAAACAAGGTAGCAGCATTGAAACTCGCATCGTTCTCGCGCGAGAAATCCATCATGGCATAATCATCGACATGTCCGTTTTCTGCATAATAATACCCGTAGGCTGGAGAGTTGACGGACTTCGTGAAAAGGGTCTGTAAATTGTGATAGCCGTTGAGGCGGCCGCTGGCAAAAGCCCCCCAGGCTTCTGAACCCGCTCCTGCGTTGAAGGTAAAACTGTTGTTGACCATCGGAAATCCCACTTTCGGAGAATAGGAGGGCGAATTGAAGGAAATGGAGCCACCACCATTGGCCAATCCAGCACTGGAGGTCATTTGTTTTCCTTTATCGTCCTTCATTTTATCCCGCTTTCCAGTTTCCGGATTTTTCTTCATGTTGTAATACTCCGTAGCCCGGGAATAGGAAGCATTGATAGAAAGGGCTTGTACCCCTTGCCGCGTATTGAAAGGCAAACCAGTTTTAGCACCCCAAATGTTATTTTTCTTCTTTCCCGTTTGAAAACTGTAACCAGCAGAAGGCGTAATGGTCATGCCGTTTTCCGAACTGGCATTGATGCCAAGACTACCACTGAGGCCGCTCAGTTTGGTACCCTGACCAGCTGCCAGTGATGGATCGAGCGAAAAGTCAAAGCCCCAACCACGGTAGTTGTTGAAATTGAGGCCCAAGCCAACACCCAGGTCAAAACCGACCTTGTTGCCTTCTACACTTACAATTTCAAAACTGGCATTGATACCGCCACCCCAGGTTTCATCGTCTTTAACATTGAATTCGCGCTTCACCTTATCACCCGAAAAATCGTCGGGTACACTGCGCATGTTGCGGTTGATTACCCCTGGATTGAGGTTCCAGCCCAAGCCAACCCAACTGGCTTCCTGGTCCATGTTGATACCAGAGTGGTAGCTGATGTTGAGCGGATATCCGCCTACATCTACCAGGGGAATGTTATAGGTAAAGTCGCCCGAAAAAGGGTCGACCATTTGGGTGGTTCCTACCGGTTCAAAACTTTGAACCTCGGGTTGGCTGGGCCCGCCACTCAATGCCCAGGCTGCCGAGGGCAGCCAAAGATCGGCGACAAGGTTTAGGGCCATGAATACCATAGCGGCTTTGGCCGCCGGGTGCTGGGTCAGGTTGCGTAACATAGGGCTAATAGATTTCGATGGCTTGTGCGGTTTGCAGGTCGGCACCTTGTAGTTGAAAATTGAGGATGCCGGTACCGAAAATGGGGTCCTCAATGGTGATCCGTCGATTTTGTTCGAATTCCGGATCGGTGTTTTTAAAGGCAAATACCAAATCGACTTCGGGGCTCAAGCCGTAAGTCCGCTCAAAATGGTAGTGCAAGCAAGGCAATTGGGTGTCGCCAGCTTGCAGCGAAATGCCCTTCTGAAATTGAAAAGAAAGGTGGTTGACCAGCTGCTGATACGACTCAGGCGTGGTCGCCAACTCTTTGAGCAACTCGCGGTTGCTGCCCTGGCGACCGATCTTCAGGTGGTAATACTCCCACCCGTCAAAGCCCTGGCCCTGGCGGGTAGTGTCCTGGTTGCGCCAGGCCACCAACTGCTGGGGTTGGTAGGTCAAAGTAAAATTAAGGCCAGAAAGTTGGCGGGCTTTCACCAAACCATTTTCAGGCTGATCGCACCAATTGGCGAACTGTCTGGCGGGCATGGTGCCCGGGGCACAGGCGGTGAACAAGGCCACCACCAATAAAACCGATAACAGCTTAACCTTCGCCACGGTACTTCTTGTTGACGTAATCCACCAATTCATTGGTCATGTCGTTTTGTTCGCTGCTGTACATAATGTTGCCTTGCCCACTTCCACCGAGGATGTAGGCAAACTCGTTTTCTTCACCGTATTCGCGCAGGTAAGTATTGAGGTGCTCCCAAACTTGTTCGGTGTAGGCATTGCTCAATTCCTCCTCCTCTTGTTGGATGCGGTTTTGACGCTCCAGAAATTGCTGGCGGATGCGGTTGAATTCCCGCACTTGTTCGGGGGCCTTGTCTTCCGAATTATCGAGGGTGGTAGCCAAGGCTTTCAATTCTACCTTGATGCTGTCCAACTCCTTTTCAGTTTGTTGTTTGTAGGCGAGGTAACGGCCTTCCAACTCTTGTTTGAGTTCAAATTGATTGTAGAGGGCAACATTGTCTACATATCCGGTTTTAGGATCGGAACAAGCACCCAGAAATAGCGTGGCGCCCAACAGGGCAAGAAAAAAGCGGTTTCGCATGGTTAGGGAGTTTTGAATTTCAGGTAATACACATCGCCTTTGTTGGCTTCTACCCGCAGCCAGTAATAGCGGCCGGAAGCCAAGGTGAGGGAACTTAGATTGAGGTCGAATACATTGTCACCAATGCGGTGGGGCACCAAAAAATTGGAGGGTGGTGCAGACGTTGGATTTACCGCCAGCAACACATTGTGCTGATCGTCGAGAATGTCGTACACCAGGTTGGAGTTGTAATTGTACTTCTCCTGGAAACAAAACTTCAGGCGGTTGTTATCCAGGTAATACACTTCAGAAGTCATTTCAAGGCCTATCCGGGCACATCCACTGCCCGGCCCAGGAGTCCAGGAGGTAGAAATTAGGAGTACCAAGGCCACCACCGACAGCCGAAAAATGGCGTAGGGAGATTGCTTACCAAACATGGTTCAAGTTTTTTGGGATCAGAAAAATGAGGTTAAAATCAGGGGCGGTGAACGTGCGTTCGAGCTTCTTGAATCGTCACCTTTCCGCGTTCGGTTTCCTTCTTGGTTCGAATGAGTCGCCCTTCTTCATCGTACTCGTAAACCGTAGCGTAATTGTTTTCATCCAATTCGGCCATGAGCCGCAAAGTCACCGGATCATACACATAAGAAACAAGGTTGCCATCGAAGGGAGAAATCCGAATATCGTCGAAATAGGCAGCTACCCCCGATCCAGAAGTATTGTTGAGGTTGACCCGAATAAAAACGGTACCCGTTGGCACCACAAAAAATTGTTCAATTTTTTGCCACCCATCGATCACTTCTCCCGAAGCCAGGAAAGGGCCAGCCGTACCGATGGCCGTTTGAGAAGCATCTAAAAAGGTAATGGATACATTTCCATCGTCCATCACGGTTTTACCTACCGGGTTGTCTTCACTGACCCAGGCACTGAGGAGGTAGTTTTCTCCTACTTTGGGAGAAAAAGAGGACAGGCAATATTGAGTGGCATCCTTACACAAGCGTACATTATCCATGTAGCCTTGGTTGTAGTTGACGAGCCCGCCATAGTTAATTTCAAACCAGAGGTAATCATAGTCATCGTTGGCCTGAAATGCCACAGAAAAGTTTTGCCAACTCCCACCGGTGGTGAAGTTGTGTACGAAGACTTGCTGCACAATGTGATCATTATGACCAATGTCTTTATCAACTGGTGGCCCTCCCACGTCAACCTTCATCAGGTAAACGGTGAGTTCGGCTTCATAGGTAGGGCCTCTTTCATAAATGGTGCCTCCTACATTGTAATAATCGAAAGTCAAGGTCAATTCATCGCCATTGCTTACCGTTACCGGGGTATGTAAAGTAGGCTGCTTAAGAAAACCATTAGCAGATAAGCCAAAAGTTTCCATGAGCATGTTGGTACTTGTACCATCAGGACATGGACCACCAGGACAAGAGAAATCGGTGGTTCCTTCAGGAAGAAGATCATACCAGTTTTGAGCAGGATTAAAAGTACCTGATCCGGGTGTTTCAAAACTTCCGTTTTGCACCAGATTAATACATTGCGCGTGCGCAGAGTTGACGTTGCCCGCCATGCAACCCAGCACCACTGCCCCGGAAGCCAAACCATGAAGGGCGGTCTTCCAAAGGGCATTGGGTTTTACTGTGGTCACTGGGGCACGAAACGCACTAAAGATCGATCGGAGGGTGTGCATAAGGGCTTGGGGTTGTTCTTTAATGTGGGTCATTGAGGTTAACTGAACGCTAATTTATGTGCACTTCGTCCTCGTGTAAAGCACCAATTGCTAGCTCACAGGTTTGAGTTTCCGGATTACGTATTTGTAGGGATGAATCACAGAATCCACTTCATAGATTACAGCAATACCCATCGGCTCCCACAAAACGGGAAAACATACCCTATCAAGGGTACTTGCCTTTACACTATCATTTAAACTACCTTTGTCTACAGCAATTAAGTGCTCGCCCCATGGAATCCGCCACTCACCCTTCCCCAGCGGGATTTACGCAATTGGTCGCCATCACGCCCTTGCAGGACCTCGATCCCAATTGTCTTATCAAAGGACACTCCAACACCAGCTGTGACTTGGTGCTGATCGAATCGGGTTGTGGTACTTTGATGATAGATAACCGAACCATGGACATCTCCGGCCAGCAAATTCTGGCGCTGTCGCCAGGGCAATTTTGTCGCTGGCAGCACGGGTCTGTTCGGTTAAAAGGTATCAGGCTTCAATTAAATCCTGATTTTCCAGAGCCGGTTTCCAAAGACGTGCTCTTTTTTCACCGTTTCCAGTTTTTCTACAATTCGCGCCATCCTACCTTTTACCAGGAAGCGCCTAATACTTTCGATCGCTACTTCAAACTGGCCACCAACCTCTACCATGAAATGACCAGCCCCTACAGTGATCGGCACGAGATGGGATGGTCCTACATTTCCCTACTATTGGTACAGTTGCACCGCAACTATTGCGAGGCATACGGCATCATCAATGAAAGGCGAATCCATACCGAAGCTTATCGTTTTAAGCAATTGGTTGAAAACCATATTCGCAACCTGCAGAAGGTGGAAGATTATGCCGAAATGCTGCAGCTCAGTAGGATCACCTTAAACAAGGTGGTACGCGCTCAATATGGGCTCACCGCTACCGATTATTTGAAGGACCGTTTGGCCATGGAGGTGATTCGCGAATTACTCAACACCGGTAAGCCTATTGCCAAAATTTCAGAAGACCTGCTGTTTTCAGAACCTTCCAGCCTCATTCGCTTTTTCCGCAACAAAACCGGGGCTTCCCCTCACGCTTTTCGGTTGGCCAACCGGAATTGATGCTTTGCACTGAGGATGATGAGCACGCTCAGCATTCCCTTTTCCATTTCAAAAATTGTCAGCACGGTTCGTGTAATCGTCATAGCTTCTTTTTCGATCCTTTTCGCTCTCCGGTGAGGATTGGCTCTTCTATTTTCTGTTGAAAACCTAAGCTCAATAGAAGGAACTTTTCGGTGCTCCCCTCGTAGTTACAAATACGTCACCCCCAGTTGCACGATTTATTGGTAAGCATGAAGCGATGGATTACAGAGATTGTCGCCATAGACCCTAAAGATGGAACCTTAAAAAAATGGAATGGTCCGGAGATCAGCGCCCCCGACCGCAAAACTGCTGAGGCTTATTTAGAGTTGTCTGGCCTGGGCTATTGTCGCCTCATTGGCGAATTGTTGTTGGAATTAGATGAAGAAGGCAACGAACTCCACCATCAACCGATTTGCCCGAACTGAATACTGTAGAGCGAAAACGAGAACCGAGAACGAGGTATTGTAGCGCGAGAACGAGTAACAGCAGCGCGAGAACGAGGAATAACAGCGCGAGGACGAGAGTGGAGAGTGGAGGAAACCCTTTTCTGATATTCTCCTAAGGAGGCCTTAACTCCAAAATTTTTATGCTGATAACCTCTTCGCGTTATCCAATGTACCTTCGAGGAGAAACTTAGCTTTTACCTCATGCGTTTTTCGGTTGGTCTGTTCTTTTTTGCTGGTGTTGTTGCCTTTTGTCTCAGCTCTTGTGATTTCAGGAAACAACCCCCTGAATTATCCTTCGACCATCTGGTGCTTTTTGTTGAACAGGGAGATTCCATCGATCGCTTCTTTCACCAACATTTCACCTTGGCCGAAAAAGCCACCACGGTTCACGATTCGCAGGGAACGGAGGGGCACTACTTCCTTTTCTTCAACACTTTCGTAGAATTGCTTTACCTCAATGACAGCTCCAAAGCTGTAGAAAACGAAACTCGTTTTGGTAGCGCGTACATCCCACGATGGTCGCCGGAGTATTGTCCCATTGGAGTAGGCTTACAACTAATGCCCTTTGACACCAGCGGCATGAGTGCGCTATACCATACCTATAGCAGCATAAACGATGGCTCCTTTAACTTTTATTGGATGCCTAAAGCCAACCGCAATCAGGAGCAACCGCTGCTTTACATCTCTGAACCTGAACGCAGCTACCATCAGTTTGAATCTTTAGAAGAGGTAGATGAAAAGGTAGAAGATTTCAAACGAGAAGACGTGAAACGCTACCTCACCCACCCCAAGGGCATGCAACGCTTAAGTAAAATTCGGATAGAAGTTTCTGCCGATCAACTCAATGGAAAAAACGTAGCTACGCTTAACCGGCTACCGCAAGTAGAAGTCAGCCGCGGTGATGGCTATCGTATCGTGTTGGAATTTGATGACCACCGCCGAAGAAAAAGATTAAAATCAGGTGGGAAGCTTCCGTTGGAAGTGCATTACTAAGCCTCAGATGCGGGTAATACTTCCCGCCAACGATCAGTTTCAGCAAACTCACGAATAACGTTGTTGCGCTCAACCAACAGACGGGTCATGTAGGATTTGAGGAACAGGCCATCGGCAAGTTTTCCTAAAGGTCCCAAGGGAGCCGTATAATCAAACACATCGGTCATGATGGTTGTGCCCTCCCTGTTTTCAAATCGATGTTGGTGCCAGAAGCGCTGGAAGGCGCCTTGCTGCATTTCGTCCACAAACGAAAACGGTGGATCAAAAGCCGTGACCTTGCTGGTGAGGTTTTGCCATACTCCAAAATGACGGGCACGCCAGGTAACACTTTCTCCCATGCCGACAAGCCCCGAGGTCACTCCAGCAATGGCTCTTTCTCCCGTCTGCGCAGTGGAAACCTTGTGCAGATCAATGCTACGAGACAAGTGAAAACAACGCTCGATAGGCGCTTTAATCGAAGTTTCAAGTTGAATGATGGGCATGCTCTAAGATCAACTCTTTTCAGGAGAGTTAGTTCTCAAGGACCTGTTTTTAATATTAGGATCAAAAATCAGTGTAAAACACTACGCGCGATGTCGACCGTCAAGCAGTTTTTTTAATTTGTCCTTACAAACCATCGTTGCCTTTTAGCATGTCCACCTTACCCCTCATTTCAGAATTGATGGAACGGGAGATACCACTTTCCGCCACCGAAAAATTGGCGGTAGACCAACTGATTCCGGTAATGGGTTATGCCAAGGGCGATATTTTGCTCCAGGAGGGACAGGTAGCCCGGCGGTGTTATTTCGTCATCAAAGGCTGTGTGCGCGCTTACCAATTGGTGGAAGGCAAAGAACGCAACACCGATTTTTACCTGGAAGGTGATCCGGTGGCTTCGCTCACCAGCTACCTTCACCAATCACCGGCCAATCATTACCTGGCATGTATGGAAAAATCGGTGTTGGCCGTATTGAGCTACGAAAATGAGCAACAGCTCTACCAGCAACACCCAAAGTTTGAGGCACTGTGCCGCAACAGTATTGAATCTGCCTTTGGAAAACAACAGGCTGCCCTGCAACAACTGCTCACCCAAAGTCCGGAGACCCGCTACCTCGAATTGCGTAAAAATCGACCTGAATTGTTGCAAAGGGTACCGCAATACCATTTGGCTTCTTTTCTTGGCATCGAGCCCGAATCACTCAGCCGCATCCGTAAAAGATTAGCCGCTCAATAAGCCATGGGTTACTCCGAAATAGCAATGGACTTGCCATAGGAACCCACTACGAGTAAATACAAGCAAAACCCGAGCTCTCCCACTATCGCGGTAAAGAACATAAACTGGCTACTCGCCTCAATCGCACTGGGAAATACAAAATGGGAAAGGCTATTGAAACCGTAGCCTATGCCCGCCAATGCCAATAGGATGCCCAATACTTTGGGAAAACCAGAAGATTTCCAAACCAAATAGCCCATTAGCAAACAATTGAAGGCAAAAAACACCCCGGAAATCAAGTAGCCCATTTCGAAAACCTGTAAATGAAAAATGACCCGTTCGGGTACCACATCAGGTTGCTGCACCAAGAGCAAAGGCTGATACAAGTGAACCAGATTGCTGGCCAAAACACCGGTTTGAAGGAGCCGGAACAAAGTAGCCAACGCAGCAATACCGTGGTGCACTTTTCGAAAAAGCGCATAGAACAGAAAAGCGATCACCAAATCGCAAATCACCATCACCAAATCGGAAAAAAAGCCCCAGCGGTACAACACTTCCTGTTGCACCAATTGAGTAAGGGTATACTGCGCGTTTTGAAGGTCTACCAGTTCGCCCCGGATCAGCATACTGCCTGCCAATCCTCCCACAATGATTCCGAGGTACACGCCACCAGCAATACGTGCTATTTTTCGGTTGGAGAAGGCCCTTAATTTACTTGTCATTTAAGCTAAGTTTTAGCGTTTTTGTTTCTCGCTGGCAAAGCTATCCGCAGTATTTCCCGATTTGATTGACTTAGGTTAAGATGCGAGAGCAACATGGATTTTCTGAACATTTTCCCCCTTCCCATGCTTTAGTCTCTATGTTTTTGAAAGCTCGATATACAGTTTGGTCGCTACTTTTCACGCTGTTGGCTTGTCAATCAGAAGTCCCGCCCTCAGACGACTATTCGCAGTTTTCGCTTACCTACCTCATGACCGGACTGCAAGCAGGTTATGGAGGTCAGTGTCCTCGGCTGGTGATGGATGGCCAACACTTTGTGTACACTTTAGAACCCAATAGTTTCACCGGCGACACCAATTTTTCTTCCGACACCCTGCTTTTCGGTCGTTTTCCGAGCCATACCCTTGATTCGTTGATTGCCATCGTTGACGAAACCGAGACCGACTTGATCAATGCCATTGACCCGCACGTGCAAATGGGCGACTTTTACCTCATTAGCCTGCAACACGGCACCGACACACTTACCTTACAACTGCAAAACCAGTCTCACCCTACCGCCGAGCGGGTGGTTGGTCTGTTGAATGCTGCTTTGCCAAAAGAAGTTCGCCGAATAGCTCCTTTGCCTCTTTTCAGGGCAGAGGCATCTACCCAATAACCGGCTCTCGCACTTTTGGTTCCATCTCTCAGTTGTTGTATTTTCAGCGCTATTCACCTCAATTCATGATGAAATCAACTGTATTTATCTGGAGCATTTTTTTGCTATTCCCTATGGCGCTAAGCGCGCAAGAATCTCCTTCGAGCCTTTTTGAAGCCGAAACCGCTGCGCCTTGCGCCAATAGCATTGATGTGGAAAGTCCGTTCTACGAGCAGGCCAAAGCGCAGGGAATTGTATTGCAATCTTTTGAAAGTGCGGATTGCGATGCTCAAAAGCCACCAGAACAGTCGGAACCTCGTATACTTGGCACCACCCAAAATGCCAACGGCTTAGCCATACAGGTAAGCTGGGTGGCCAATTGCTGCCAGCGCATGGTGTCGGTTGTAGAGGTAATGGAAGACGGTACTTGGAACGTACACTTGCAAGACGCTCCTGAATGTGGTGATTGCTTTTGCACTACTTGCTGTTTTTCAGGCACGCTGGTCGTAGCATGCCCCAATCACCTTTTTCCCTCCAAAGTCTTGGTAAATGGGGTTGCAGTGCAGGGGTCGGATATTTAGAAACAAGGGATCACATCCTATTCATAGATTGAAAAGATCAAGCTTTAGGACACCATCAAGGCCTGAAGCTTTTGAGCCAATTAATAGTGATTCGCACAAACCTAAGCGATCGATTAATTTCATTCTTCAGATTTGCTTTTTGTAGGCGCTTCTTCCTGCTTCTCAAATGAGCAGACCCGCAAAAACACCCTACTTCCATAAAGAAACGTTTGGTAATGTTAGGCTTCTCAATCATCCGACCTCCTGTAACCTGAACCAATTTTAAAACACTTGGATTTGCTTTGAAGCAATTTCGAACGGTGATAATACTTTTAAAATAATCGTTCTACTCTTGGATTCGCGTATTTCATGCCATCCACTATCAATAGCGCTTAATCCGACAAAATGGTTAGTTTTAGATTGCTCATCCCAACAAGGAGCAAGCTCTTCCAATAAATCAGCCTCACCATGCTTCGATTACTATGGATATTATGCCTTGCGCCATTATTTCTGGCCTGCGGCTCCAACATCGAAAACGGTTATGTCAACCGCCTGTCCTTTGTTCAGGGCGATTCCATTGAGGTCTATCTGAATGGAAAAAGCCAAATAGAGGATGGCGAAGTAGACATCCACGACATCAATGGCCATACGGTTGCTTCCTTTTCTACGCCCCTGTTTCCCCAGGCCATGCAAGCCCAAAAACCATACGAGCAGGGCTTTGGCTATCGCAAAACAGCTACCATCCCGGTTCCTGAGGTGAAAAGCGGCATTTACTTGATCGACAATCGAATTCCCTTTTTAGTGAGGCCCAACAAGCCTTATGACATTTTGATTCTTTACGAATCAAATACGCAGAATGCCTATTCAAACAAAGGCGGTAAAAGCTTGTATGCCTTCAATTCTTCCGACAAGCAAGCAGCTCCAATCGTTTCTTTTCACCGGCCGCTGAGCCTCCCCTTCTTTTCTGCCCAATTCTACCGTTGGATCAATACGGTGGAGGAATACAACATTGGCTACCTCTGCGATCAGGATATGGAGGACTATGCCAACCTCGCCTCCGCCAAATTGCTCATCATTCCAGGACACTCAGAATACTGGACCAGAACAGCCCGCAAGAACTTTGATCGCTTCATTGCAGAAGGCAACAACGCTTTGATCCTTAGCGGGAACACCATGTGGTGGCAGGTACGCTACAATGCCGAAGGCAATCAATTGATCTGCTATAAGAATCAGGAAAACGATCCCATCACAGACCCACTTTTGAAAACCATCACTTGGGTAGAAACAAGCTTGGATTACCCGGTTTTAAAGTCAATCGGAGTGGACTACGCCAATGGCGGATTTGGCAGGGAAAAAGATAACGGATGGAACGGTTACAAGATCGTGAATCCATCTTCTCCCCTTCTACACGGCAGTGGCCTCGACCAAAATGCTATTTTACCCTTACCCACCGATGAGGGTGATGGTACCCTCCTACAATTCTCGGCCGATTCTACTGAAGTAGCCTTGCAGAACAAGGCGCAGTTTCACCGCTACGAATTGATTGGTTACGACCTTTTATCAGGACATCGCCCTACGGCCAACATGGCTTGGGTGGTGCTGCAACACACACCCACCAGCGGAGTAATTGTCAATACCAGTTCTACGGATTGGTGCTCCAAAACCGGCATGAAAGGGGAAAGTTCAGCTACCATTCAACAACTGATCAAAAACATGATTGATTTGTTGCTAAAAACTGATAAAAATGCAGCTTTTACCAAGCCTTAAGGGCCAATAAATGCCCCCTTCAAATTGCTCGTTTCTGTCACTGCAAACGTTAAATCGCTCTAAAAGTAGTATAGGAATTCACAATACTTTTAACTTAGTAAGGAATCGATCTACCCACTATGAAAGTCCTTACTACGCTATTGCTCTTATTGAGTACCATGGCCTTTAGCCAAGAAAAGAACCCATTTTCTAAGCAACTCTATGGCTACTGGGAAGGCGCTATCATTAAAAGCAACTCCTATCAACAGATTGCGGTCACATTCTCCCAAAGGGATGGAAAAACTTACAGCCTACAATACATGGAGGAGTGGTATCCCGCTTTCGGAGAATTTGAAACTCCGGTAACGACCGACTCTCTGGGACGCATTATCTTTTCTACCGGATACGGTAAGGCTGGTCTTTCGCTAGACGAAAACAACCTGGAAATGACCGGTGAAATGCTGGGCTTCAACCCATCCATTTACCTGCACTTGAAAAAAACCACCCCACCTCCTGCCCAAAATTATACCGTAGAAAAAGTCGCCATTCAATCGGGTAAAGTCCAGCTAAACGGTCATTTTCATATCCCCCGATACTTGTCTAAAAAAACAGCCATCATTTTGGTAGGTGGTCGAGGCTGCTGGGCAGACGATACGGAATACAATTTGTACGGGAAGCTGCTAAGGCGTTACGGTGTATCGGTTTTGGCTTATCAAAAAAGGGGAACCGGCAACTCTACCGGCGATTGCAACACAGCTACTATTCAAGACCTCGCCAATGACCTGGCCGCAGTGCACTCCTATGTGGCGGCTCACCCGAACGGATACGAAAAAATCGGTGTGCTGGGCATCAGTGCCGGAGGCTGGACCATGGTAAAGGCACAGGAAAAAGTCGATTTTGATTTTATGATCAGTAATGTTGGGCCCTCTACCTCGGTAAAAGAACAACAAATGCAATCGATGGCTTATGGTGCCGCCGAATATGGTGTAAAAGGCCAGGCCTTAGCTAACGTGACACGTTACACCGAATTGATATTTAGTGCTCCTGCCAACCAGAAAGGCCTGAACAGCATGAATCAACTGCTCGAAAAATCGGAGTCGGAAAACTGGAAAGACTTATTAGAAGACACCGATATTCCAGGTGATGTAAATGGAATTTCGGAGTTATGGGTAAGAAGGCACAACTTTGACCCTAAAGATGAACTTCAAAATTTTAGCAAGCCGTTCTTAGCAATTTATGGCGACCGCGATTGGATTGTACCGCACGAGGAAAACACGGCTAAACTAAAAGCTTATTTTGCCAACCGTCCACAACTGTTGACCACCGTTTTGGCTTATAATGCCGAACACGGGATGGAAATGGAATCGAAATGGGTCAAGATGGAGCACAACCAAACCTATTGGCACTTTTACCGCATCTCGCCACAGGTGAACCTCGCCATTATTGAATTTTTGCGCCAGCATCAGTTGATTGAATAGGGAGCCCATTGGCGTAATTTCTCCAGCGCCTCCCTCCCAAACCGTCCTCCTGTAACTCCTATATTTAGTTGAATACGCTTGTAATCAAAGTAATTACCCGATATTATTAAGGCTGTTTATTGCCGATTAATAGGCGTATCAGTGTAGTGTGGTGGGATTTGTCAAAATATAAGAGCAACTGCGTTTTGGGTACTGTAACTTATACAACTATATAGAGTATTATTAAATCGGCTCTCTCTTTTCACAACGTTTTCTTATAAACTCAAGTCAACCAAGGACTTAGGCTCACCGAAATGGTGAATGACCGGGTTTCTGAATGTGAATCAATTGTTAGTCTCTCCCTCACCATGCTCCAGTTTTCAATTCATCGCCTATTGTTGGCCATTATCAGCTTTTTATGCCTACTGGTTATCCTCAATTATGGCCTGCTACGCTACTTCCAATCGGATCAGGAAAAAGATACCATGTTAGTCGATGTTTCGGGTCGTAACCGGATGCTTTCGCAAAAAATCAGCTTTCTGGCTACCCTGGTTTACCAAGGAAACATGGAGGCCATCGAACCACTTGAAAAGGCCACTGAACTACACCATGAATCGTTGATGGTATTGAAGGAAGGTGGATTTCCTCCGGGTACCGAGCGGCAAATAGAATTTCATTCCATTGCCCCTAACCTGCTGCCCACGTTGGAAAAAACCGAGGTAATGTGGCAACAGTTTCGATTTCATGCCTTGCAAATTGCCCGGATAGGCAACGTTGCTCCATTGGATCGAGGTGTTGCAGATCAAAAACGAATGGAAACGGCCCTACAATTCATGGTAACAAATGCACAGGCCATGCTGAGCAGAAACAATGACCTGGTGCAAGCTTTTGTAAAAAGTAACGCGGCTAAGCAGCGCACGCTCAACATGGTGTTATTGGTCCTGTTATTCACCAATTTAATTACCGCTCTTGGAGCCTTGTGGTTGTTTCACCGCTACCTCATTTTGCCCATACGGGCCATTGCTAAAGCAGCTGCCCACATTGCCAAAGGCAGCTATAACGTGGCCTTGCCAGATCATGGCGATCCCGACATTCAGAAAATCGTTGGCTCTATTAATCGTTTGGAAGGCAGCTTGAATCGTTCGGCTCAATTCGCCCGAAGTATCGGAAACGGAGTGTTCGATCAGGAGATTTCCGAATCTGATACAGGCAACCAGTTGACGGAAGAATTAATGCACATGCGCGACAAGCTCAAGGCCGTAGCAGAGTCGGATGCACAGCGCAACTGGCAAGCGGCAGGCATGGCAGAACTCGCCAATCGCTTGCGCTCCAACACCCACCAAATGGAAGATTGGGCCGCAGAAATGCTCTCTTTTTGTATACAATACCTGAACATGAACCAGGGTAGCTTTTTTGTGATGGAGAACGATGAGGAGGGCACCGAATGCCTTGAACTGAAAGCCAGTTATGCCTGGGAGAGAAGAAAGTACAACAACAAACGCATTTACAAAGGCGAAGGCCTGGTGGGTACCAGCTGGTTTGAGCAGGATGAGATCTACATGACACAAGTCCCAGAATCTTACATCAACATTCGCTCAGGATTGGGACACGCTTCTCCAACTTGTGTTTTACTCTTGCCGCTCGTGCACAACGAAAACGTTATTGGTCTCATTGAATTGGCCGCTTTTCAGGAATTGACCGAAACCGAACGTAGTTTTTGCCAACAAGCCTGCGAAACCATAGCCGCAGCACTTGCCGCTACCCGAACCAATGCACAAACCGAGCTACTCTTGCAACAATCCCAAGACCAAACGGCTGCCATGCAGGCGCAAGAAGAAGAAATGCGCCAAAACATGGAAGAACTACAAGCTACCCAGGAAGAACTAACCCGCCGACAAAGCACCATAGATCAAACCTTGAACACCTTGGATCGCGGCATGGTACGCATTCAAATCGATGTGAACCATCGGATACAGGAAGCCAGTGTTGCCCTTCTGCAAAGCATGGAATTGAAATCGTCCTCTGTTGTGGGCCAATCACTAAAGCAATGGATGAAAAATCCGACCGATTTGGACTTGTTGTTCACAGCACAAGAGGCACAGTTTATAGATCTTCAATCTTCCAACGGCACCTACCTTTCCTACCTGTTGCAAGCTTTTTTGCAGGAAGATAAAAATGGCCATCAAAGCAGGATGATTCTGGGAGTTGCCTGCCCTGTCCGGGCAGCTGCATGAGTAGATCGAAACGGATGCAAGTGATCGGTTGGGCCAGGAATTAGTAGCCATTACAAGACTTTGTGGGATTAAACGCCAATATTGAACCATTGAGGGACTTGTTTCACTTCTCCAAAGACCACAGGATTGTTTTTTCATCCCACTACCAGCAAGATTGAATTCAGCCAGGCCGTTTTAGCAACCGTCGGATTACTGCCTATTTTCGAACGACTTCTCTTCTCTTCATCTGCGTATGCTGTACTTTTACCTGTGCAAGACCTCAGAATGCACATCACCGACTCCCTCAGCTACTACAATCACCTTCGGCGGAGGCTCCTCCAAAGCAAATCGGCGGATACCGAAAAGCAACTGGCCTTTCGATACCTGGAAATGGGGAGCTTGTTTTCCCATGCTTATTCGATCTATGGCTTGCAAAACCTACCCAATCGCTTACAGCTAAGAGTTTGGCATCCCTCCTGGGAAAACGATTCCTTTCCTCCACGTGATTATGACCTGGACCGCATCTGGATTTCTGATCATCCGGTGATGCTCAGCCCTGAACAAAGCATCCTGATACACAAGCTACAAAGAATGCCTTTAGAGCAGGTTGAAACCCAATCTGCCGTGCTGGATGGTACTCAGTTTGAATTCCATCAAGAAGGAACCACCGTGAAATGGCACTTGGAAGAAGAAATAACTCCTGCACTACAAAAACTCACTCAGTTCTTGCGGGTATTGACCATTAAGGCAAGCAAAAAGTAAGGAGCTTAGCGTAAGCACATGGTTTCACAACGTTTATTAAACGAAACCTTACGTTCATCAAATTGCATTTTTCTTCTTGATGCTGAAGAGATATGTTTGGGAAAATGCTTCATCACTACCCCAAGAATCAACTTTTTTCTCACTTCCCTACCGAAGTGAATCCCCGTTTGCAACTTACTCGAAGGCTGACGCAATGTCTCCGAAAAGGGCATGACATCAATGGCTCTTTCTTAATGACGAAAGGCCTGAAAGTCGACCGTTACCCATTTCCATTGAAAGATGCATTGGGAATCGAATTAATCACCATCAACAATTATAGATATGCTAAAACTGGAAAAGCAAAAAGTAACCGCATTGAGTGAGTTGGAAATGACGACCGTTAAAGGTGGAGGTAAAAATCGCTCGAACCGCAGAACGGGTAACTGTGCCTACTCCCGAAACCATGCGCGTGTCGTCATGTGCTGTGGAGAACCGCAAGTTTTAGGTTGTTATTAATTCTCTGTTCGATCACATTACAGTTCCCCTAAAATCCACTCTTCAATGCACCTGAAATTAGAAAAACAACCCATAGTGAAGCTTTCCACCAAGGAAATGGCCTGCATAACCGGAGGTGGGAAACCCCGTTCTGATCGTAGAACCGGTCGATGCGCCTACTCCGATAGAAATGGCGTAATGGTAGAAAAAAACAACGAGGGCCGATACGTCGGTACCGGCTGTTATCCTGGATAATTCACCATCTAAATTCAATGTAATATGTTTCTTCAATTAGAAAAACAATCCATCGTTTCGCTCTCTTCAGACGAAATGAAAACCATCCGAGGAGGTGGTAAACCGCGCTCCGATCGCAGAACCGGCCGTTGTGCCTTCTCTCGCCGGCATGGAGTCACTGCAGAAAAAGATGAAAACGGCGTTTACGTAGCCACCGGATGTTTACCGGCCTGCTCCGCCCCAACCTCTCCAACCCAACTGTCATGAATCTCAAATTAGAAAAACAAAAAGTCACCTCCCTAAAACCGGAAGAAATGGCCGGTATTACAGGAGGAGGGATTGGTCGCTCCAACCGCCGAAACGGCAACTGTTCCTATTCACGTGCAAACCCCGAGGTTTGCGATTGCGTGGGCAAGAACGGCGTAGGCCAATTGGTTGTTGGGTGCGTTTAATGCCTAACAAGCCTCACCACTATTGCACCTAAAACTGGTGCTCCCTGCTGAAAAGACCTTGCCTTAGGGTAAGGTCTTTTCAAAACCAAAGGAAGAGCATTTATGTTCATCCAACCATTTGAAATAAGGTCAAAATTATTTCATTGTCCGTTTTTTTAGCGCCATCACTTTCCTCACCGTTCTTCCAATGCATTTTCTCAAATCCACTTTTTAAGGTGTGAACGTTCAATTACAACCATCGTGATTGAATTCCATCTCACGAAAAGAAATATGCCTCATTCGACAGCAACCGTAAGGTTATCGGCGGTAACCACTACCATCACATCAATTAAACATCAACCACCATGTTAAAACTAGAAAAACAAAAAGTGGCCACACTCACCGCGTCTGAAATGGATCACATCCACGGTGGCGGCCTGGCACGGTCCAACCGGCGAACCGGAAACTGTGCTTACTCTCGCGAACACCCATATACAGTAATGTGCTGTGGAGAACCACAAGTATTGGGGTGCCGTGTCGCCAGAGCCAGTGCTAACACACCAACCCAATCTTAAAGTAGTTTCTTGTAGAAAAATGCTTAACAGAACACAGGTAATGCTGTAGATGTTAAATACAGCTTTTTTCATTCACAAGAAACGCAAGCACCACATTTTCAAAGGAGGTCATTAACCTCAATGGGATAATAGGAGACAAGACTGACTGCTAATTATCCTTTAAAAAAATGCAACAATGAATCTACAACTCAACAAACAGCAGATAGTGGCACTCAACAACAATGAGATGAATGCCATTCGAGGAGGCGGAATTAAAGTATCCATTCGCAAAACCGGCGATTGCCGCTATTCCAGAAAAAATCCTAATTCCACTGGTAATGGTTGCGTTAAAAAATCAAGAGATTGATTTTTTATTCACCGACTCCCTGATCCTGGCCTGACACTGTTCTGGTGACTTATGCAACATTCGATCAAAAGGCCACTCTAAATCACAAAAATCAAATCTATATCTACTAAAAACACCCTATCATGAAATTGAATCTAAATCATCAAAAAGTAACCTCACTTACTCCTTCTGAAATGGGCGACATTCACGGAGGTGGTATCAAACGCTCTAACCGCAGAACCGGTAATTGCCGCTATTCCCGCAATCACCCACAGGTGGTCATGTGTTGTGGAGAACCTAAAACCTTGGGGTGTTTGGCAAGCATTCCTAACCCCAATGCTCCATCGGGATCCTAAGGTATCGGAATCACAATGGACTGCCTTTGTTGGTCTAAAGCAAGCAATGTTGTGCATTTTTAGAAATATGTGTTCTTCAGCTGAATACATGGCAGTGCGAATACATTAGTCGCTTTGTCTTTGACAATCCGCCTGTTTCCAAATCTATAAATAGGCGCCAAAACATGCATTATGAGTCTAAATCTTAACAAACAGAAAATAGTGTCGCTTTCTAGAAATGAAATGAACGCTATAAAAGGCGGAGGCCTTAGGGTATCTAACCGCAAAGAGGGAAATTGCCCTTATTCGAGAAGACATCCTAACTCTGAAGCCAATGGATGCGTGGAAAAAGTGAAAGAAAAGTAACTTCTGAAGCATTTCCTGTTTAAATCAAGCAAGGATGATGACCGTGTCGATTTAGACACCACTTTCTGAATACTAACAAAGTGTAGTTTTAAATAGGTAAACTCATCTCAAATCCACTAAATTTTTCAATCATGAAATTGAATTTAAATCACCAAAAAATCACCTCACTATCCAGCTCTGAAATGGCAGACATTCACGGAGGTGGTATCAAGCGTTCCAACCGTAGAAATGGTAATTGCCAATATTCCAGAGACCATCCTGAAGTTTGCGATTGTGTCGGTAAAAATGGTCCCGGCAAATTGGTGGTAGGTTGTGTTGCCGCAGCCCCAAGCACCGCCACTCCTTCAGGATCCTAAATCCACATTGTTATTATAGCGTCTTTTACACAAAGATGCTCTGAGCCGCTTCATTCAGGTGAAGCGGCTTTCCCATTTTTAGCCAAAGGTTCCACAAAATCTTGTGCCAATTTCGACCAAAGAATATGCTGAACCAAAAAAGCCCTTAAAATACGCTCAAACTCGGTTTTAAAGCTAAAAAAGTGATGATTGGAACAAAGATTTGTCTATATTGGTATTCGGTCCACCGCCGATAAAATTTGTTTAATCAATGCCTTCGTTTTGTTCCGACATGCACCGTGTTAATTGTCGTTGTCAAACACTGACTCCCTAATACGTGTACCGTTTTGAAAAATGGAACTGATCACCGGTAATTTAACCTGTTTTGAGGTTGGAATGGTCCACCATCAATCACCATCTAATTCACCATTACCATGCTTAAATTAGAAAAGCAAAAAATCACCTCCCTCAGCGCATCCGAAATGGAAGCCGTGCACGGCGGAGCAGGCCCAAAGAAATCGAATAAAAACAATGGGTACTGTAAATATTCTTACCGGCGTCCCAACCCTACTGCTACCAGTTGCAAGCCTCGAAAAAAACTCTTTGGGTAATCCAAAATTGAGTCATTAAAAATGGTAAGGACTAATTCATTGTAGTTCTTGCCATTGTTTCCTTTTACATCGAAGTAAAACATTGCCCGATCCGCTAACATTCAGCGAAAGGTAGGTTGTGTTTCAACTAAAATCTACCAAAGAGTCACAGGAGCGCACTCTATTGAATTGCATTCTCAAAATCCAGAAATCTTTTTAAATACCAAAACAATAAAATATGCAACTCAAATTAGAAAAACAAAGCATTACTTCATTGAACAAGCAAGAAATGGCTACGATTCATGGCGGAGGAGAAAAGCGGTCGGATCGAAGGACCGGCGATTGTGCCTTTTCCCGAAGACATGGGGTAACTACCGCCACCATCAACGGCGAAACAGTTGCTACTGGATGTTATCCAAAATGTACGTGCATTAATCCATAAGTAGCTGTTTTCATTTGGCCAATTGCAAATTGGCCATTTGCTTTTATTGAAAAATACAAAGGGTTGCCTGAGGTGTTAATGCTATCAATGGCAACTCTTTGTTCGCTCTTACATCATGAATCTACCACCTCTTACCGCATCCATCACCGAAAAGCTCACCCTACACCTGGAGCGAGTGCATCAAAAAATTGACCTGTCCCTACAGCAAGAAGCCGATGAAACCTTAAATATTTCTACCCTTTCCGGCATCATTTCGCAGGCCATTTTCTATGCCCATTTGCATACACCGGAAAACAATCAAAAGGAAAATATTCGTGCGGCAATTGCCAAAGCCAGCAAGCACATTGAGCACTATGCCGTGCCTACCGAATTTGTAGACGGACTGGCAGGTTTTGGATGGGGCGTTTCCCATATTGCCCAAATGGGGCTACTCGATGAAGATGAAAACGCCTTTTTAAAGGAGTTGGACGATTTCCTTTTTCAGCACGCACAGCAAAGCCTGCAAATGCGCAACCACGACTTTTTCTACGGAGCCACCGGCTACGGCAAGTATTTTCTGCAACGCCGAAATGCCCGTCCCGAAGTAGACCAGTACCTCCAGGAAATAGCTTCCGGCTTACAATCCATTGCGCAATCGCACCAAGGCTTGTTGCTTTGGCAAACCGAAGATGATTTGGCAGACAATGAGATTGACCTAAGTCTCTCTCACGGCATGGCTTCGATGGTGGTTTTCTTCTCCCGGCTCTTGGAAAATGGCATTACCACCGATTTTTCCGAAGAAGTATTGCGCAACTCCTGTGACTTTTTGATCGCACAAAAACAAAACTCGGAGGAAGGCGCGCGTTTGCCCGACTATGTCAAAGGCCCCGAATCGGTGATCGCACCGCTGCGGTGGTGCCACGGCGACCTGGGCATTGCCTATGCTTTGTGCTGCGCTGACCGGGCATTGGGCACCCAAGCCTACGCCCCAACGGCTAAAGAAGTGGTGGACGCAGTAGGCGCCTTACGGGATATTAAAGAACAACACCTTTACTCCGCCACCTTGTGCCACGGCACCCTGGGCGTAGGCCACTTTTTCACCAAGTTCATCGACTTTTTTGGACCCGATCCACAATTGCAAGCCGCTATTGATTTTTGGTACGCTGAAAGCGATACCATGATGAGCAGTGCCACCGGCTACTGCTATTTTGACGACGACCAGGAAGACCGCGAAAAAACCGGCATCATCTACGGCATCGAAGGAATCGGATTGGCATTGTTGAGCGCCTTGGGCCGCTCCGGCAGTTCCTGGGATTCTTGCATGCACCTAAGCTAAGCGAACAAGACCTC
>CALCCE010000104.1 GCA_937899835.1 uncultured Flavobacteriales bacterium
GCGAGAACGAGAGGCGAGAACGAGGAAAAACAGAGACGAGAACGAAAAAGAAAAAGAACAGTCCTGAATATTTTCTTTTAGCAGCTCAGCCGCTTTCGCTCTCCGCACTCGATCTGTTATATTCTGTTATATTCTGTTATTCACCCTTTTTAATGCCCAATTGGTGACGAATGGGGAAAGCAGGAGCAACAGTAGACTTACCAGCACCAGGGGTTCTACTTTTCCATTGGGATCTCTAAGAACAATTCCAAAACTGTAGGGAATCACCGCTAAATGCGTAAGGTTGGCAAGGGGTATCCCGATGATGGTCAACATGATTCCAATCAGGTAGGCAAACCCATTTTTTTGAATGGTGAAACAGACCATTAAGTGAAAAAAGATAGTCGGAATCAATGTGGGTATTAGCTTCAAGAAAACCATAGAGCCTTGTGCTATCACCTCCGAAGGATCGCTATTGGAATCCATGTAATTTTTACCCATCTCGGCTAAGCCGACATGAAAAAGGAGGTTGAACCCTGTGATTAAAATGAGCGTCAGAGTGACCACCATCGCCTTCCACAAAAACAGTTTGAACCAGCCCTTTTGGTAGGATTTTGAAAATACGAGCAGGTTGCTTTTCGTTTCAACTTCCACTAAATTTTGAATCAGTACAATTAAAACCAAAGGATAAAGCAAGGATGACCATGCCCCCAAGTTGTTGGAGATCATCACTTCCAGAGGTAGGCTGGCCATGCGTTCGGCATTTAGTAATAAGAATGCTGTCGTTACGAGAAATACCCCGAAGGGAATTCCAATGGCCACCAACAAGTAAAGGCCCCAACTTAACTTTTTGATTTCGAGCGTCAACCGAAAGAGTAGCCTATTGATCATCGTTATCGGTGGAATAAAATAAAAACTCTAAAGGAGGTTGTTTTTCGATTTTTGACCAGGCCAACCCCACCTCTTCTACTTTGCTAATAAAATCACTTGCGCTACAATTTTGACCTAAAGAAATTTCATAGGTTTGGTCAATTTTTAGAAGGATCCAGAACCGGGAATCCATTTCAAGCAATTGGGTAATAGCAGTATGGTCTTTGCAATCGAAATAAAGTACTATTTGATGGACAGAAGGGTGCGGAGCAGCTTCAACAGCAACTACTTTTCGCTCTTTGATCAACAACACTTCATCCAACAAATCCCTCACTTCTTTCAGCTGATGGGAAGATATCAAGACGGTTTTTCCGGTTTGGGCAACAAATTCTCGAAGTGCTTTTTTAAGTACCCTAATGGTGGGTATATCAACGGTACTGAAAGGCTCGTCGAGCAACACCAGATTACCCTTGGTCAAAAAACTTAGTGCGATCGCAAGTCGCTTTTTATAGCCCTGTGAAAGGTGTTTGTATTTTTTGGGATGATGGCTGGATGGAAATTTGGTGAAGGCCAGCACCTGCTCCACCTCGTTAAAAGCAAGTCCTTTTTCCAATGCAAAATACTGTAGGTTCTCCATCACCGATAAGTTCTGGTAAAGGTCAACTCCTTGTAAGAGCAAGCCCGGGTTGGACACATTAATCATTTCCCCGGTTGGCGATTGCTGGATACCGGCCAAAATAGAAATCAAAGTAGTTTTACCAGCCCCATTCTCGCCAATCAATCCGTAGATTTTTTGGGGATGGAGGGTAAAAGCAGCCGCATCGAAGACAACATTGCCAGAGTAGGCGTAGCTAATATTGTTAACGCGGACTTCCAACTTCAACTGCTTTTTGAATTGCTTGGTCGCTGATTTAGAGCGTGGTCTATACCTGTTCTGAGAGGCATTTTTAAGGTCCGTTTAAGGCTGATTTAGAGGACGATTTCTTGGGATTTCAATTTAGGTATTAAACCTCAAAATGAGATGCTATTGAGCGTTAACCTGAACAGGTTTCGTAAGAAATTTGTTGATACTCGGTCTGGCGGTTGAGGTATCTACTTTCGGTGGGGACTTTTTTGTGGTTAGTCTTTTATGCCGCACCCCAGCGGGACAAACTTGTTCTATAATCCTCATGAATACAATGCTCGCAAGGATGATCTTGCGAAGTACAATCCCAGTCTTGAAGGAGTGGTTGACCGGTGTTTGGTATTTAAGGCGATACAGCTTTAAATACTAAGAACGCGTTGGGGAAAACAACTCATAGCTATGCAGCAATTGGATAATAAAGGTTTAATGTACTACCTGAAATTGTAATATCAGGCATCCAAAGGCAATGCATTTCATGCTTAACCCGCCACACCTACCCTACCAATAGCTCAGATTCACCAACAAGGCTTCCTCGTTTTTGAAGCGGATCCACCCTTTTTCCAACATGGGCGGCTCATAAGTTCCGCAGAACTCCTCATTCAAATTTGAAATTTGCATCCAATCTCCGGCTACCTGTAGGATGACGAAACAGTCTTGCCCCTTGTAGGGTATTGGGGCACTTGATTCATCTGGAGATGGATAAATCTGGTTTCCGGGAAATCGGTTCATGAAAACCGTCATTCCCGCTCCTAACCGAGGCAGGTGCTGCCATTGAATCAGTTTGACGAACCTTCCTGTCTTTACCCACACCGTTTCATGGGCGGCTTCGTTGAGGATCACTTTCAACCAATTCCCCTTCTTTTGTTTGCATACCAATAGGATATCGTAGTAGCCGCTTATGGTATCATCGTCAAAACACATGGGCTGAAACCATCGTTGATAGCCTGATTCGACTATTTTTACTAGCCTTGGAATACGACTCCAACCAAAGAAGAAACTTAGCGTGTAGGCGGGCGAATCTTGCTTGTTTGGTGCTTTGTAAAACTCGAACCGTACGGTATCACTTTTGAAAGTAGATAAATCAGGACCTCCGTCACCTATCGTTATCCCAATACCGAGTTTCCCCTTTGGTTAAATGATTCTGAAGATTCCGGTCTCCAATTCTACCAAACCTGGATAAGGCTGCTTTCGCGCAAAGAGATTCCCAATAAGTAGATTTAGAATCAATACAACCAATAACTTCTTCAAAATAGCTTTTGTCTTTATGAGTTCAACTCGTACCAGTTATCGGATGAAACAAGCTCCGATCAAACTGGAGGTTTACTAAGTTTTCAACTGGGAAACTTTAATCAGTGTGCTAACTTCAATCCATTAAATTGCTGCGTTTGCTTGCGAACTAAACCGTTAATTTGCAGCAATCCTCTAATAGGTCTACCACCTATTACTTTTCCATAAAAATGTCCCTCTTTAGGGGGCAATGGCAACTTTAGCGCAATGAAGACAGCAATGAAATTGGTAATCGTTCTCCTTTCCAGCCTTCTGTTGTTCGTTAACTGCCAACCCAAGCCCACTCCCCCGGCGGCCAAGGATACCCTTGCCACCCGCATCGAATCTTTCTTTGCAGACATTGAACACTAGGAGACTCCAGGCTATGCGATTGGCATCTCGAAGGACGGCACTACTCTGTACAAAACCGGCTATGGAGCGGCCAACCTCGATTATCAGCTGCCCATTCATCCACAATCGGCTTTTTCCATTGCTTCGGTTTCCAAACAGTTTACGGCAGCCTGCATCGCCTTGTTGATTTTGGAAGATGCGCTTTCGCTTGAAACCGATGTGGCAGAGTTTGTACCCGAATTGCGGAAATACAACGACACGATTCGGGTGAAACACCTCGTTTACAATACCAGTGGGATCACTGATTATATGCGTTTAAAAAGAAAAAGCGGTCAATCGTGGGTCACCTTCAACTACTTTGAAATCGACGAATGCATTGCTACTTCACTTGCCCAAGACTCCTTGCGATTTAAACCGGGTGAGAAATGGGATTATTGCAATGTGAATTTCATGCTGCTCACTAAAATTGTGAAACAGGTAAGTGGACAGTCTTTTGCTGACTTCGCCCAAACCCGATTGTTTCAACCCTTAGGCATGGAGCACACCTTTATCCACGATGACATCACCCGGATTGTTCCCAACCGGGTAACGCCTTACAATCCCCGAACGGAAGAATATGTGCAAGGCTACAAAGAATATGGCATTCAACTCAGGAGCGAAGGAACTTACATTCAACACCATAGAAATGCTCCGCACTATGGTGGCAGTGGCGTGGTCACCACCATTGACGATTTGCTCAAGTGGAGTGCCAACATGACAACCAAGGCTTTTGGTGGTCAGGCGTTTTATGACCTCATGCACCATACTCCTAAATTCAACCACGACCGCGACAATCAAGCCTTTGGTCTTTACATGAGCGATTTCAAGGGCCGTAAAACAACGGCATGGGAAGGAGGCGATTGGGGCATCAGCTCTCAATTGCTGCGTTTTCCCGATCAGGGCATTACCATTGTGGTGCTTTCCAATCTGGGTTCGGGAGCGGCTTCCCGCAAGGCCAACGAAATGGCAGCGGTATTGATAGCGGAAGGAATCATTCAATAACTACTGAGTTGAAAATAACATGAGGAGTTTACGAATGCTACTGCTCTTTTTGGGCTTCCTGGGCTGTACGGAAAAAAGTAGTGTGACGGTAACCCCGGGTCCAGAAGGCTGGCAAACCATTGACAATAAACTATTCTCCATTCAAACCCCCATCGGTTGGAAACACCAATGGGAACAAGGCATCGATAGTTACGTGGGGCGACTCTTTGCCCCAAAAGTGGATTTATCTTTCGATTGGAGCAGCATGGGGTATGCCAATCCGGTGATGTTTACCCTAAAGGAATATATATACAACAAGCCAGCGATGTGGGAACCACTCTGGACACCCTATCCTAATAAAGTGGTGTTCTACACCGATTCGTCAGAAAACCTCGAAAGGGTGAAAGCTAAAATTATGAAGGAAAAAGGCATCACAGATGTATCATTAATACAAATAGAATATACGCAGAACCCGGAAAAAGAAATTCGCTTTGAAAATGGAGCCTATATCGCACAATTGATATACAATGACACGGTTGTAGAGTATCCTATTCCCATACCGGAGAAAATAAAGAACCATATTATAGAAATAGACACCCTTGGTGGATTCCGACGAAAGCTCATACGCCCCAAACCGGGATTAAACGGCACTACCGGAGTTTACTTCGAAGATTTGAATTCTGATTTCAACTTCAACATTTATGGAGAGGTGACCGGGGCAGCCAATCAAGCAGATGCGATAAAGGCCTTCCGATCCATTCAAGTCCATTGGGGAAAAGGCTGAAAAACGATACTGAGGTACTTCTCTTTTCCATCCTCTAATTCTTCTTATAACACTGATTTCACGATCAAATCAGGAAAACGGATCAGTCCTTCAGGAATCTGGATCATTGCCCCCTTTAGCTTACTGATATTTTTGTTTGTACAATCCTAAACACAAAAAAATGTTTGGCAAACAGATTTCAGACTTGATGATCAAACCCGGTAAGTCGCCGGTGTTTGAAACACCAGACCAATATGGTTTGGACTATGAAGACGTTACTTTTCAAACTTCTGACGGAGTAACCCTCTCTGGCTGGTTGTTGAAGGGCGGCACCGACAAGGTGATCGTTCAGTCGCACTTTGGAGTGCAATGTTCACGGTGCGGCTTTACGCAAGAAGGAAAGGGAATGATGAAAAATGCCCTGTGGACCAGCGACATTCATTTCCTGGAACACGCCCAATACCTCGTAGCAGCGGGCTACTCGGTGTTGATGTACGACATGCGCAACCATGGAAACAGCCAACAAACCGGTTGGGTATCGTGGGGCAAAGTAGAACGCAAAGACGTGGTAGCGGCTGTGCGCTATGTTTCGGAACACCCCAACTTTCAGCAGGCCAATATAGGGCTGCTATCTATTTGTATGGGCCAGGGAGCCAGCGTTTTCGCCTTCGGAATAGAAAAAGAAATGCAATCGTTTGCCCGTCTGAAAACCATGATTTCGGTGCAACCCTTGACCTACGACTACTTTGTGAAGGCCATGGGCTTGCCCAGTTTCCTCATCAACTCGGGCAACAAATACAACAAAAAACACCGGGATACCGATCTTACTGGCGACTCTTTCTTACCTTACGTGAAGTCGGTCAGTGTGCCAACCCTGGTCATTCAGAATGAAAATGATCCCATGACCAACATTGACATGGTGAAGCGTTTCTACAGAGCATTAACGGTAGAGAAAGAAATGCTCTGGTTGGATTTGGAAAAGAAAAGAGGGGCTGCCTATGCCTGGCTTGGCAATAATCCAAAGCCGATCCTCAATTGGTTTGACAAATACATAAAATGAAAAAGTTGCTGTATATAGTTTTAGGTCTTTTGGCCATCGCAGTGGTGTTGGTTTTCACGGGCAACAAATCGGTTCACCACGAGCATACCATCAAGGCACCGGTGGGAGTGGTGTGGAAAACACTGACGGAAATGGAGAAATACCCAGATTGGAACCCCGTAATGGAACTGGTGGAAGGTGAAGTGCAGGAAGGGGCACAGGTGAAATATCGCTACACCCAAGAAGCCAATAAAAGCTACGTAATTGAGGCAACAGTAGTGAAAATCGTTCCTGAGCAACTGCTGAATCAAAAAGGTGGTATACCGCTCGTGCTAACCTTCAATCACCGGTATGTTTTGGAACCTAACGACGAGGGAACCCAGGTGACGATTCACGAAGATTACCGGGGAATTGGCGTGAACTTTTGGAATCCACAACCGGTGGAAGCTGCCTACCAACGCCTTAACGAAGCCCTGAAAACCAGGGCGGAACAAGCTTCAATATAGTCCGTCGGATGAGTGAAATTGTAAGCATAAAATCCATTAGCGAAGTTCATCGAATTTTTGGGTTGGAAAAGCCGCATCACCCCTTGGTTTCGGTCCTTCCGATCGACGACCGGATGACTAATTTCGACTACAGAAATGTGCGATATGTGTTCGATTTTTATCAAATAAGCCTGAAACAAGGATTCTCGGGGTCGATGCGGTACGGAAGAAATACCTATGACTTTGAAGAGGGCACACTTACTTTCATTAAACCTCACCAGAGCATTCAGGTAGAAAACCAGGAAGAAATCAAAGGCAGCTCCGGCTGGACCTTACTTTTCCATCCGGATTTGATTCGAACATCTAACCTGGGAAAAACCATGGAGGCATTCTCTTTTTTTGACTACGATCAACATGAAGCTCTACACTTATCGGACAAAGAGCGAATGATTGTAACCGAATTGGTGCAAAAAGTGAAGGAGGAGTACCAGCAGAATATCGATAAGCACAGTCAGGAGCTCATCGTGGCCAACATCGAATTGCTACTTAAGTACAGTGAGCGATTCTACGACCAACAGTTTTATACCAGAACCAACTTAAACAAGGATTTTTTGTCGAAGTTCAACCGGTTTTTGAAAGATTATTACCGGTCGGAGGCACCAATGTCGGAAGGAGTGCTAACAGTAAGGCATTGTGCCGACCATTTGCACCTTTCGGTGAATTACCTGGGCGACCTCCTCAAAGCAGAAACCGGACGCAGCGCCAAGGAGCATATTCAGGATTATGTAGTGGAACATGCCAAAACGCAGCTCTTGGGTACGCGTGAAGACGTCAGCCAGATTGCCTACCAATTAGGATATGAATACCCACAAGGATTCAACAAGCTGTTCAAAGCCAGAGTAGGCTTGAGCCCGAGCCAATACCGCAAATTAAATTAAGTACCCTCCACCTTGCGGAAGGGTTTTAGAGATCTTCCCGCCTTGTAAGTATCAAGAACACGGGCACCTTTTCACCCCTCCCCGCTTCCATTGTTTCGCATTTAATTTGCGTAACCGAATAGTTACATTTATATTTGTAACCGATCAGTTACACAACTATGCGCAGAGACGTTTACCAAGCCATTGCCGATCCGGTTCGCCGAGATATTATTGATTTGCTGTCGAAGAAGCCCTTAACGGTGAATGCAGTGGCGGTGAAATTTGCCATTAGTCGACCGGCCATTTCCAAGCATTTGAAAATTCTCCACGAAAGTGGGCTGATTGAATTTGATCAACGGGGCCGGGAACGGTATTGCCAAATACAAACGCAGCACCTTATCCCCGCTTTCCTCTGGCTCGAACAACACAAAAAACAATGGGAAGAGCGTATCGACTCTTTCGAATCCTATCTGAATCAACTCAAATCTCAACAAAATGAACAGCAACGATAAAACGGTAACCATCCAACGCACTTTTGACGCCCCTATCGCCCTGGTTTGGTCCGCTTGGACCCAACCCGAACACATTGCCAACTGGTGGTCGCCCAAGGGCATTACCACCCAAATTGTAGCCCATGACTTCAAAGTGGGCGGCCATTGGAAATTCGTGATGCCGATGCCCAACGGACAAGAATTTACTGCTGAAGGAGTGTATACAGAGATTGTAGAGCACGAAAAGATTGTTTCCAAGGCTGATTTTAAACCCATGACGGAAGGTGTTGAAATTCACGCCTTGTTTCAAGCAGAAGGTGCGCAAACCCACTTCACCTTTCAGGTGATGCACCCTACGGTGGAATACCGCATTCAACAAGAAAAAATGGGCATTCTAAACGGTTGGGGCTCGGTGTTCGATCGGTTGGACAACTTGTTACAGGAGGGGGTTTCTTCTTAATTACCCTGTCAATTTATGCGCATGGATCATTTCTTTATCCGCATATTTTTTTTCAAACAACAGCAGGCGACCACGCCTTCTTCTAACCCTTTACCGAAAACACCTGGACTTCAGGAGGGTTATATGGGTATGCCCTCCTTTTGCCATTTCAAACTACTGGTTTTTCTTTTTGCATTCTCTTTGAGCACTATTGGCGTTGCCCAGGATTATGGTGATTATCCAGTCATCCCCAAAGAATTACTACTTAGAGACCTACAACTCTTGCACCAGGGCCTCGACAAATTTCATTCGGGCATGTATTGGTACACATCCAAAGACAGTGTAGATCGAGCATTCGAGCGGGCCAGAGCCGCCATCACTAAGGACATGAGCGTGCTTCAATTTCACAAAATTGTAGCTCCGCTGGTGGCGCTGTCGCGGGAAGATCACACTGATATTGCGCTGCCTAAGATCACTCGAACAGCCATGAAAGCGCAGGCGAGTTTTCTCCCGTTGACGGTGGTATTTTTGGGGAAAGACGCCTACGTTACTCGAAACGGTTCTAACGATAACAACGTTGAAATCGGTTCTAAAATATTGAGAATCAATGGCGAGCCGATGGACGCAATTGTAGAGAAACTGGGGACTTTATTTGCTTCCGACGGCTATGTGGAATCTGTGAAAAGAAGTGATTTATCTGGTTTTTCCTTTGCCCGGAACTACTATTACCACTACGGCAATCTGGCCAACTATTGGGTAGAGTTTGAAGATACCAGTATCGTCTTGCTCAGCCTGCGCCTGAACCAAATCCAGGAAAACCTCAAAAGAAGGCGCAAAGGCTCGTCCATGACCAGCGATGACGAAGAAATGCTGGAGTTCAAAGTCCTCAACGACTCCACGGCTTATCTGGCAGTGCACAGTTTTGGCACTGCTGACATTCGCAGTGGTAAAACCCACAAACGGTTGGCCCCTTTTCTCAAGAAATCCTTTGCCACCATTGAGGCCAATGGCATTCAACATCTAATTTTAGACCTCAGCGAGAATGGTGGTGGAAAAGAGGGCAACGAAAACCTGGTATTTTCTTACCTGGCGGACAACTACCAGAAGTACCTCAAAGTGAGGGCTAAAACTCAAAAGGCGGTGTTGGACAATGGCACCGACAAGCCCATCAAGTTGAAGACCTTCGGTTGGCTGGAACGTACGCTAGTCAACAAAAAGATGCCCGATGGCAGCTACGAACGAAAAGAAAGTCCTGGGCATGGCTTAAAAGCTTACAGAAAAGAGCCGAAATATAAATTTAAAGGCAAGCTGTATGTCTTGGTTAGCCCGATCACCTACTCAGGCGGCAGCGAACTGGCCAACATGTTGTATACCAGAGGGCGAGCTACTTTTATCGGACAAGAAACTGGTGGTGGCTATTATGGCAATACCAGTGGGTATAGTGCATCACTTACACTCCCCCATTCTAAAATAAAAATCTATATTCCTGCGCTCCAATTTATGATGAATGTTAAAAAAGATATTCCTTTTGGACGAGGGGTTCTTCCACATCATCTGGTCATCCCCACTTTTGAAGCATACCAAAAAGGTGAACCAGCTGCATTGAACTTTGCGCTACGTCTGATTCAGGGAAAAGAATAAAAGCAGGATTTTTTCTTATTATCCGTTAGGAGAAACCCTAATGTCGGTTTCCCTTGAACCCAACTACCCATAAATTATGGTACAAGGAATACTTTAAAGCCACTCAATTGGCCTTATGTGACTATGTGACTATGTGTCTTTGCGACTATGCGACTATGTGTCGATGTGCCTATGGGCCGATGTGGCTCGTATGTTCGAATTGGGATTAACTTCTCCCCTTTTGACCTAAATCAACCAATCTTTGAACCAATCGGCCCAAGGAATGGGTGAACGGTAAATGACCTTTGTGGTATTGATCATCCATTCATAACAATCAAAATCATCAAAGACCATGAAAAAAGGCATTCAAACCCGTCACCAAATCAACGCTCCAATAGAATCGGTATGGAGCCACATCGCCACCGGAGCCCAATGGGAAAACTGGTTGCCCATTCTATCAGGATCCAAGGTTTCCGGCAATACCCGTACTTGTAACCTGTTTGGCCCCGACGGCCATGAAGATGTGTTGCAAGAATCTTTTCTGGCCTCCAACCTGGAGAAAACCTTTATCTACCAAATCAATCAACAGCAATCTTTCCCGGCGACCGATATTGTTGGCTATATGAAATTAGAGGGAGACGAAAAGGCCACTACGCTGCACTGGTCAGTAGAAATGTCGGTGAAGTCGGAGGAAGATTTTGCCAACATTCAAACGCAGATTTCATTCATCTACACGGAAGCTGCAAAGCAACTGGAAGCCTTGGCCGCCGATAAGTTGTTGGCCTAAAAATTCTTTTGTAACACCTACCCAATCAGTGCATCCAATAGGGCAAAACCTTCCTGAAATGAACCCGCTGATTGATACGTATTCTGAAGCCGAAAACCGGGCCTTGGTGCAACGCAGCCTCAATGGCGATCGCAAAGCCCTGGATGCACTGATTCACCTCCACCAACCCTTTATTTACAATGTGGCCTGGAAAATGACCCACGACCCGAACGATGCCTTGGACCTCACCCAGGAAACCCTAATCAAGGTGATCACCAAGTTGGCGCAATTTCAATTTAAGAGTTCGTTTCGCACCTGGCTCTACCGCATTGTGTTCAACGAATTTTTACAAACCAAGCGCAGAAAGGGGGAACAGCGCTTTCAATCTTTTGAAGACTACGGCCACCAATTGGATCAAATTCCCAACAGTGCAGTGACTCAGGAAGAGGCCATGATACAGCGCGAATTTTCTCGCGAAATGCAGATCAGTTGTATGTCGGGTATGCTCATGTGCCTGGACCGGGAACAGCGCCTCCTCTACATTTTGGGCGATACATTTGGGGTAGACCACAACCTGGGGGCCGAGATTTTTGGCATCTCCAAACAGAATTTTAGGGTAAAGCTGCACCGGGCACGCAAAGAGCTCTACAACTTTATGAACAAGAAATGTGGCTTGGTAAACCGCAACAATCCGTGCCGATGCCCTAAAAAGACGAAAACCTTGTTTGAAAATGGTTTTTTAACCGCAGACAAAAAGAGTTTTAATGTTGGCTTTCGAAGCAAAATACAGGATTACGTGGTGCAACACTACCAAAAGGCTGCCACTACTGTTGAAGAGAAATACACCGAACTCTATCGGGAACACCCGGCCAAAGACAATTTTTCCAAAGATACCTTGGTGAAGGAATTGCTCAACGATGAAGCGCTGATACAGCTTTTTACCCCTTAAACTTTTTCACTTCCCGGCACTGTTGAAAGCCGCAGCCCAAAAAGGTTGCGGCTTTTTTTGTAACACCGCTAAAAGTGGTGCATCCAACCTGCAAAACCAATAACAATTCAATCGCATGACAACGCAACAAATTGCAGAAAACGTAAGCGAGCTGCTTCGTCAGGGAAACTTCGAAGCGGTATACGACAATTATTTCGAGGCACAACAAGTGCAGCACATCGAACCACAGTCGCCCTTTTTTCCTAACCTAACCGGGGTGGACAGCATCAAAGCGAAAGACGCTCAAATGCAGGCCAATATCGCATCAGTAGAAAGCCTGGAGGTGGGTACTCCCATCATAGCCAAATCTCATTTTGCGCTGCCCTACAAAGTCAAGATTCAAATGAAAGATGGACAGGTCATGGCACTGGACGAAATCATTGTGTACGAAATAAAAGATGGAAAAATCATCCTCGAACAATTTTTTTATTGAACCGCTCAGAAAAAGAATAACCATGAATATCAGAAGCATCATAATCGCAACTACACTGTTGGTATGGGGCTACAGTTGTAGCACCGAAAAAGCCATGGCACAAACCACGGCCGATGCCGTGATCACCACCTCGGCCATTGCCGATATTTCGGCCGATGAGGTATGGGCACAAATCCGCAAATTGGACAACATTCCTGAACTGTCTTCGGCAGTAGGCTCGCTCACCTGGACGGGCCCCAAAGGTGTTGGAGGACAACGAAAATGTGTGACGCCGGACAAATCGGGGTTCTTTATTGAAAAGATCAGAGAATTCAATGACCAGGAGCGCACTTACGAATGGCAAGTGGTAGAAGGAGTGCCCGCCAGCAATGTGATCAACCGTTTTCGGGTGGTCGATCTGGGATACAACCGCTGTATGGTGGTGTTTACCTCCCGGTTTCAATTCATTGAAAACCCAAATATGACAGAAGAGCAATTCAAAGCCTTTTTGCAATCGGCTTCGTATGAAATGGCCACCAACGCCATTGCCTTAGCGCAATAGAAATTACGTTTTTAGGGCATTCACCAAAGCAGCGTCCTGTTTCGGAAAGCTGCTTTGGTGTTTTAAATCTATTGATAAAATATAAGGTTCACCCTACCCATTCCAACCCACTTAGCGCACTTCGTTTTCTTTCAAAAGCGGTTTGTTGAGCAAGGCTTCTTTTTGCACCAAAGCCTGTCCCAAATAAGTTTCAATCTTGTCGATGCAGTGCTCACGGGATTTTAGTTTTTGCTCTTTGGTATAGTAAATCACCACACTTCGACCCACCGAACACTCGCGGTAGCCGTAAACGTAAGTCTCCAACATACGGGTATTGGGTGCCGGGCCAAACACTTCACCGTAGGAAAGCGATTGCGCTTCTTCTACAGCAGACGCCGAATTCTCCTTCTTGCGGTATTCGGCATAAATGCATTGCACCACCTCAATTTCACTTACTCCATAGCGTTTCATCATTTCCCAATAAACCGGGTCTACCTCGCTCAGTTGCACCCGCTTACCATCAAACGACAGGTAGGCCGATAGAATGCGGTACATCTCCAAAAACTTCTGATAATCCGCCAATAAGGTGTCTTTGGCCAAGGGTAGAAACAACACCGTTCTGTTGGAATAGCGATCGCTGAGGCGGTTCAACAAGGTATCCATCGATTCGGCATCTTTCGAATTATCGATGGCCAGGTGAATGTCGTCTTGCCCCTGGTTGATCACCACTTCAAAATCATCAATCAGCAAGAGTTTGTTCACTGGTAAAGCTTTGTACATCGTGCCTTTGAGCAAGGCCTGAGCATACTCCCGGTGCAATGCTTTGGGCTGCCCCAGGTATTGCTTCAAGTATTTTTTGCGCAATGCCGGGTCTTTGTCAATACTTATGGCATTGGAAAGCATACATTCGGTGCAATTCATTTTTTCGGCTACCCGGGAAAAGAAAATAAATGCCTCTTCGTTGGTTTTAAAAAAGGGATCACCTTCCCAATAAAAGCGTCCTGGCATCTGGCGCATCTCCGAAACCGACAAAGCCAGCAATTCAGGGTCGAAGCGTGCAAAAAACGAATCCTCTAAAGGTTGATTTTCGAACCCTCCGGCGGTTTTCCCACGGTTGTAACCCGAGGTGAAAAAATTCACTTTCCACCACTTCGGCTTGAAATAAGCCAACCGCCGAATACTTTCCATGAGGTAATACACGTAAGCCTCATTGTCGGGGTCCAGCAAATGAAATCGAAAAGCTGCTTCGGTACATTCGTGGTAACTAATGTTGGTCATCTGCGCTTCGAGCGCAGCAACCCGCGCCTGCTTCTGCAACTCCAAAAAGGTAGTTTCACTTTGGATAAAAGCTTGCCCCTGATGTTCAGGATACCGTTCCATGAAGCGGGAAATTGCCTTTAGCCGGTCGTTGCCCAAGGGGTGGGTGCGGTGGGCTTTGTTTCGGTAATAAATCATCAACGGGGAACGGTACCGCCGATTTCTTCGTTTTTGCTCCCGCATGAGCAGGCGCTGAAGGCTGATGGCTCCTTTAATATCGTACCCGGCATCTTTCATCCAAACCAAGGCCAAAGAATCCGCTTCCACCTCTTTGTTGATGCTAAAAGCCGAACGGTCTTTGGCACGCCCTTCCATAAAATCAAACAAGCCGTAGGAGTTTTCATGGTAGAAATTTTCCTCACGCGCAATCCAGTGACTCAGGACATGCTGTTTGTAATAATGCGCAATTTCGTGGGCAATTACCGAGGCGAGTGCCGCTTCGTTTTCCACCCGGGCAATCAAACCAATATTGATGAAAAAGTCGCCCGAAGCCATCATGGAGGCATTGATGTTGGCATCTCGGCGAATGTGCGCAGTATCCGGGCGTTCCAGTTTGATGACTTCTGGGGAAACTTTGGCTACGATGGCATTCACATATTCTTCCATCGCCTTCCAGCCGGGATAGGTAGAACCATTGCCCAGGTTTTGCGATACGAAATAAGCATTGTAGTGGGAATAATAGGTGACCACCCGAGGGTACTTCTTCTTCAAATCGGCCGGCGATTCGGTTTGCAGCCGCTGGTAGAGTTGGGAATAATCCTGCTGGTAGGATTCGGGCAATTCTTGTGGAAAATCAAATGGGCAATAGGCCTGTGCAAACAAGGTGTTGGCTATTTAGCAGGTGAACAAGGCCATTAAAAGACCATACATGAACACTCTCATGGAATGATGGGGAGATTTGGGGTTAGCAATAAGTCACTTAATACTATGGGGTTAGTATTACTTCAAATATAAATACTATTTGGAGAAAGCCTATTAAGCCTGCCACTTCAGGGTCGAAAACAGGTAACACCCACAATACAGTTCTGTGTTAGAAAATCCTGAAGAATCCAAGCTTGGAGCGATTCTGTTGAAAAGCTGTTGAAAATTGCCCGGGCAGTTGTACTTGGTTTGATGCCCGATGCGTTAATTTAGTGGTAAGTCAAAATGGCTTAACACCAGGTGATGAACTGCATAATTTAGTTGTAGAGAAACTTTGGTGCAGTGATAACCAATACGAAAGGAGGGTGGTGTAATGTCATATCCCCTAAGATCTTTATCAAGTAATGCCGCAGTTGAACCCCAAATCGTTTTGGATATCTGACTGCTCACCAACCTTTGGTGAAACGGGCCCGGGCAACCGGACTTGATAAAAATTCCAAAGGATATAAATATCTATTCAAGATCCGGCCGAGGCCGGATCTTGTTTTTTAAAGGTATTTGATCACCCCTTCTCCCCTGACACTTCCATGGGTCTTCCCAACCACTCTACGGTTCCCAACTTCCAAAAGTCTGAGGTGCCCACACACAATCCCAACTTCAAGCGGAATGACGTTTTCCCATCTGTATAGGTAAGGTAAAAGTTTATATTTCTGTAGGACTTAATCGATAGATTTCGGTCCTCAATATTGACATACATCAATTTAATCTCCCCTGTCACAATACCTTCCTGTTCTAAAATTTTCAGAATTTCATTGAAATTTCGCGCACCTCCTTGCTTTATCATTTTACTAAGCTCAATGGGGTTGGGCAGATTGTCTCTATTGGAGTGTTTTCGCTCAAAATCCATTAGTACTTTGGCTTCTTCCTCACCGACCAAACATTTTTGATAATCGGAGAAACGCTTTGATCGTAAAGCGGCTGTAAAATCATTAAGTAAACTATCTGCCTGTCCTTCATACTTTTCGGTAAACCTTCTTTGATATGCTTGTTGCTCATCACCTGGAATGGAATCTTTGTAAATGACCTTTGGCTTAAACTCTACCTGTTCCCCTGTTCTCTCTGCATATCTCCTTGTCGTTCGGTTATCCATATCAGTAATGAATTCTTTGTAATCCATTTGAGTCAACAACAGGGAACGCAAAAAACCACCTCTGGTAGCGACAGTAGTCGGTATGGCAATGCGATCATTCACATAAGTCCAGACATTGCGTTTTCTATATTCCAAAAAAGTGTAAAGCGTGTACACGCTGCGTATAACATCATCGGTGAGCTTATACCTGCTCCGAAAATCTTTAGCAATTTCTCGGTCGATTTCGTTCACTTCTTCTTTCCGGTAGAACTTTTCAACCGTCACCCTCCTTTGATCCTCATAAGGGATTTCAAAAGCATCCATCATAGGTACCTCGTATTCTTTCGGAAAAAACTTAAATAGAATGCTTATGGCTAAAGTTCTTTCCAATTCGTCATCGCTATTCAATGATCGAGCAATCTGCTCCTTTTGTGACACATTGGGTGGAACATCTATAAAATCAACTAGGAAGGCAATGTTATGAGACACCGATTTTTCCCCGTGAGACACCAAGGAAAACGAGCAGCAGGCGATCAAAAGCAAAAGGTACTTCATGAATGAAAAGTTGGGTGAGTCAATTTAAAAATACTCCTCCTAACTGAATTGAAAAGAGAGACTTAACTTAAAACCTAACTTATTTGAACTAACTTTCGTAAAGAATATTTGTTATAACAGTATCAACCTGCCAGCGATCGCATAACCAAGCCTAACATGAAGCTCCCCAGAACACTCATTCTTCTATTGATCAGCCTTTTCTTCTCATCGGTATCGGTGGCACAAGATTTTACTGGTGTGCCCTATGGACCCGGGACGTTTCAATTTATGGACATTTACCTGGCTCCCAATACCGGCAACTGTCCTAATCCAGTGTATTTTGATGCCCATGGCAACAATGCCACTACCGCCATGCCCAGTTCAATAATTGATTCTTTGAAGGCACTCGGCGTTTCAGTAGTGGCGTGGGAATCGCTCCCTGCGGTCAATACCCCAATGCAGGTAGAAACGGGCTGGGACGATGCCGAACTGATGTTTCAATGGGTTCACGATCATGCCGACTCTTTCAACTTTGACACCACGAGGCTCATCATCGGTGGTTCTTCACGTGGCAGCATTCTAAGCTGGAAATACAGCCACCGGCCACACAGCGACATCAAAGGCTTGTACATGTACAACGCCCTGCCCGATGGAGTTTGGATGGACACCACATGGTGGTACCCCCCAAACGAAGTCACAACCGCTTCGCCCGAAGTTTTCTTTGTATACCGTTTCGAGCCCGGGATTGCTACCGATATTCACGACCCATTAAATGGAATGGCCATTATGGACCGTTATACCCAATTGGGCATTGGCGACCGCGATACGCTCATCCATAGCATTGAATATTCTGGCAACACCAACAAGTATCAGTTCCTGCCGAATTTCATTCGTTCGGTGCTGCCGCCCTGTATTCCAGTCAATGTACCGTCTACGCAGACTCCCACTAGCGACTTTCAGGTATTTCCCAACCCATTTCGAGACGAAGTGACCATTCGTGGGCTTCAGGGCAACAAGCAATTTGCATTGCGCACACTGAGTGGCACCTTGGTAGCCATGACCTCTGATTTTGATGCTATACCATTTAAGGAACTTTCCTCAGGAGTCTATTTGCTATCCATTCAATCCGGCGAGAACAATAGGGTACTCAAACTTTTAAAGCAATAACGTTAAGGAGGTCTTTTTTCCTTAAAACTTTCCTCCGTTCACATCGTTCTCAGGCACTGGTTCTACATTGTCCCAGTGTTCTACAATTTTTCCTGCTTCGATTCTAAAAATATCGACCTGAGCATAATCCTGATTCAGTTTTCCATCGTTCCAATTGGCGCGGCACAGCGTGGCTACAAAGTTTCCCTGCCCTACCAGCAATACAATTTCCTGGTAATTCAAAGGTCGGTTGGGCATATTGGCCAACTTATAAAAAGCCGCAAAGCCATCGGCCACCTCTTTGTTGTGTTGAATGTACTGGTCTTCAGAGATGTAATCAGATAGCTTTGAAGGATCGCCTCCTGGCATCAAAGCGTCTTGAATTAGGTTCCGCACCAAGGTTTTGTTTTCTTCTGTTTTGTCGAGGTCAGTCACCTCTGTGGGACCGTCGATGGAAGTGTGTCCTGAAGGAGTAGCATCAGCATAAGGGGCAATGACATCCCAATGTTCGATAATCTTATCGTTTTCGTCAGTATCAAAAAAGTCGGTGGTGACCCACCGCGCCTCTCCTTCGTTGATGTTTTGATAAGCTTGCAAAAACACATACTGGCCATCTACCAGCTTGCGAATGATTTGAATATCGCGTTTGGGATTGCGCTCGATAAAGGGTTCGAAAAACTCTACAAAGCCTTCTATCCCATCGCGCACCCCGGTGCTGTGCTGAGTATAGCGGTCTCCGGTATAACGGGTAACGGATTCGCGTACTTTTCCATCCCGAATACCTTCCATGTAGAGGCGCTGGGCGTTGTCGAGCTTAGGATTGATGGTTGAGGACATGATGCTATAAATTGGTTGAGAGCGTTAAATTGACGAATGCTTGTTTTTACTAAAGTAATTGATATCTACTAAGGAATTGGTCATTCTAAAGTCATTTTTTGTTTCCTTGAAAGCACAACGTATTACCATAATTCAAAAGCCATTTCCTTTCGTAATTTAGAGGCCGAACCAGTACAAAAAGGCCACGTGCCAAACCTTCTTAGCAATACCAACCTAATGAAAAGTGTGGCATTGATTTCTCATGAGTAGCCAACGTAAAATAAGTGGCTTTGTCCAACTGGGCATTCTTGCCTTGTTACTGAGTGCAGGTGCTTGGTTTTTTGCGCTCACCAGCCGCCTCCAAAACGATCAAAGTTTGATTCACTTAGAAGGCGAATACCTCAGCCATCGTCGAATGGAAAACGTTTTGGTTGGCCGGAAGAACGGTAAACCTTACACCCTACTCACGCTCAAAGAATTTCCTGAAAAAGAATTTAGCCTTACGGCATCCATTCCCTATGACCGTGTACTGCACACCATTGAAGAAGCAACACCCCCTATTCGTGTAAAGCTTAGTTTGCCCATAGGCCGGCTCCAAACAGAAGAAAAAGTAATTCCAGCGAAACATGGTGTTTGGATCAACGGCACTGCCCTGCGCACCAACGAAGAAAGTGCAACAAGTCAAAAGGAAAAACAAGATACCGCCATGATTGCAGGCTTTCTACTGGGCGTTGCTGGTATTGCCCTCTTGGTGTTGGGCAGGCGAAAATAAATCAGGCGCTTCTCCTAATTTACCCGCCTTTATTACTTCTACTAATGTTGCCATAAAAAAAGGAACGCGAGAGATAGTCTTGAAAAGCTGTACTTTGTAGCCTTTTTTAATGACTTCAACCTGGTTAAAGCAAATTTTAGAAATCATCTATAAACGGAGCACTCCCTCCCTCTCCGAAAGAAAATTATTTACTGTTTTATTGGTTTGTATATTTCTAAAGTTGGGCAGAGTGCATCATGCAATGGTAAAACTATCGCCTCAAATAGTAAATCCCAAAGCGATTTTCATTTTATGACCAAGGAATCTACTTGTGTATTTAAACGGAGCAGGGCTTGTTTTTTATAGTGGCGGGAAAGACTAACAATTTCACCGTTTTTCATTTTCAAGGCTCCTCCATGCGCTTTTTGAATTTCTTCGATGTGACGGCCGTTAACTAACCGTGAGTGATTGGGCCGCACAAAACCATGAGGTTCTAATACCGACTGCAATTCTTTGAGTTTGCGCGACACCACCATAGGCCGGTCTTCGTCACACAGGTGAATCTCACAGTAGGAGCCATCGGCCACCACCTGTTGAATGGAGGCATAGGAAACATAGCGCACTCCGGTTCCGGTGGGTACAGCCAACCGGCTAATGGGTTTCGGTTTTGCCTGAATGGCAGCGGTACGCTCCCAACGCTTGGCAATGGCTCCCTTGGCCCGAAACAAAGCCTGCGACAGCTCTTGTGGGCGAATGGGTTTGCACAGGTAATCCAAAGCATTTTGGCGAATGGCCTGAATGGCAAACCTTCCACAAGAGCTCAGGAAGATGACGATGGGAGCCGGACCAGGAATTTGGTTCAACAACTCGAACCCGGAACCGTCTTTGAATTTCACGTTCAGCAGTACGATTTCCGGAGCTTTCTGGTAGATTAAATCCAAACCGGTAGACACCGTATCGGCTTCTCCGATGATGCTGATCCAGGAAAAATGTTCTTCAATGAGGGTGCGAATCCAGGAGCGAATGGGTAGCTCATGGTCGATAATGGCTAATGAAGTAGTCATAAAGTAGAGCTTAGTTCGAGCAAACAAAGCACCAAGGAATACCTGCTGAAGGATAGTATAGTGGTTTTGCTCGGTAGTAAAGTCAGTTTCTCAATTAGATATAAAAAATGGCTCAATCGGTTTTAACGTAATGGGTGGGGTAAGGATAAGCCCATTACAGCAAACCGCGTAGTGAAGGGCAATCTGATCCATTTCATAGAAGGGGCAGCTTCCATTGATGATTGCTCAAAATTAAGTGGTAGTGCGACCAAAAAATGGAATGGATGTACCCATGCAACAGTATTGTTTGCAGTTGTGCACATTCAGGTCACCGTTGAGCAATTTGAGGGCTCAATTGAAGCATTCTGATCCAGCCATTCACTCAGCAGTGCTTACATTCGTTCAATGGCCCCTTTTCGTTTCTTATTTTTCATTCTCTGCTTGCTTGCCCTTCAGGCGGCAGCTCAATCAGACCCTTATACAGTCAACTACCTTCACGAATATGCCTTCAATTCACCCAACATCATTTCCGATGTTAAAATTGCCTCCAATGGAGATGTATACATTGTGACTTTTGGCGAGGTCACTCGCTATAATAGTGATGAGTTCAAAATACTGGGAAGCTCCAAGGTAAATCGGGGGGCGTTTGTAAGGATTTATGAAAACGACCGCCACGAAAAATACCTGGTAGACCATATTGGAAAGGTACATTTCATTAACGGAGACAAGATTGTTTCCTTTCCCTTCAATGACAGCCTGGTAGCAGCTTCCAAAGGTCAACTCTTTGTCGATGTACATTTTGATGACCGAAAGCAATTGCACATTTCCTACACGAACAATAAATACATTGTGGTGGACAGCAATGGCAAGGTTCACCGCCCTTTGGCCCAATTAAAGGAGAACTTCCGCGGCTTTGCCTGCCGCATCCTTTCCGACGGGCATCCTTTCATGGTCAAAAACATTGATCGAAGCAAAACAGCCCCCACCTATTTCTACTTACTCAACGCTAAGGAAGAGTTGGTAGAAAAAATAGAAATTCCAGATCACCCTAAAGTGAGCCACAATGAAATAACCACTCTACAGGATGGCAGCTTTCTTTACTATTCTGGCTATGGGCACATCATTCGGTTCAACAGCACGAATATCCTTGAACAAACCACCTCAGACGCGCCCATCATCGATTTGTTTGCTGATTTGTATGGTGGACTTTGGGTCAGCCATACACTCGGACAAGGCATTCACTATTATCCTTCCGGAAAATATGGCGTGGGTGAACACCAAACAATGTTTGAAGACAATGAAGCCGTTCAAGTTCGCGCACAAGATTTTCAAGGCGGTCTTTGGGTATTCGGTCGTCCATTTGGATTGCGCAGGATTCACAATCCTGGGGTCATATACCATGATCTTGAGTCGGAGCTGCTCCAAGGGTTTGCTCCTAATTCAACTGCCATCAAAGGAGATTCCCTTTTTTTAGGCGCATCGGATGGGATGGTTCGAATAGCTGACCTAGCGAATGGTGAGCAGACCGACTATAAATTAGAAAACACCGATGGAACCATTTACCGAATGTACCATCCCGAAGGCGAAAATCGGGTTTGGATGGGCTTGCGCAGCCAACTCTACCTCTTCGAAAATGATACTGCCCGGCCCATGTTTAAACCACTGCTCGATAGTATTGTACGTGGACGCAGGTTGTCTTTCTCTCCCCAACCACAAACTTCCTCGGTATCTGTGGCAGCACTGTTTGGCAACCGTTACCTGCTGATCAAAGACACCTCTATCCTTCATCTGTCGCGCCCTCACCAAACCAATATTAGACACGTAATTTGTGTTGGCGATTCTACATGGGTAGGTACTGAGGATGGTTTAATATTAGAAACCCCCGATACCCTAATCGACTACAGTAAAATTAATACCCATCTCCAATCATTGATTTATGATTTGGTCTACTTCAACAACAAACTATTTGTCTCCATTGGAAATAAAGGGATATTCTATTTTTCAAATGGCGCATTTTTCCCTGTAAAAGCCTTGGGACACCAACTCGTTAATGCCAAATTTCTGCGTTTGAGCCCTTCGGTGATGTGGGTTCTTTCCGACCAGGCCAGCTTTAAGCTGACTGGTAATAGTTTGAAAACTCCCTTTGGTTTTGATATTGAAAAATATGCTTCTCTACCCAATAACTTCTTGATGCTTGATCCCTCCACCGATGGCACAACTTTCTACAGCACTTTGAACGGTGGGGAAGTCACCGAATTTTCGTTGAGTGCATTGAAAAAAAAGCCCTATACTCCTACTGTTTTTCGTTTGCAGGAGCTGTTAGTCAATGGTGAAGTCCAATCGTTGAAAGACTCTGTATTCTATCTTTCTCCAAAAGAAAATAACATCAGTTTACGGTTCTTGGGTATTTCGTACGAGGACAAACCGATATACTACCAATACCGGTTGGTAGGAAAAGGTGAGGCCTGGCAACCCACCGACCGGAATTTACAATTTGTAAGCCTACCACCGGGAACCTACGCCCTCGAACTGCAAACCAGATCTGAGTCGAAACCTTGGTCTTCTACCAAGGCCCTTACCTTCCACATTGCCCTACCCTTTTGGCAACGGTGGTGGTTCATCGCCCTTGTCGTGTTGGCCATCAGCGGCTTGGGGTTTTTCGTTGCATCGCTGCGCAACCGGATTTTGAATCGGGAGAAAGTATTGACCATCAAACGGCTTTCGGCGGAGCAAAAAGCACTTCGTGCCAAAATGGACCCTCATTTTGTGTTCAATATTGTGGCTTCACTGCAATACCTCATTGGGAGTAACGAAAACGAAAAAGCTTCACAGTTTTTGCACAAATTTGCCTCCATCATGCGCAATACGCTGGACCAAACCAACCAGGAAACCAACAGTATTGGAGGGGAGGTTCGCTTTTTAAAAGAATACATGGAATTGGAGCAACTGCGCCTGGAAGGCAAGTTCGAATTTGCCTTGGAGGTTGATCCCCAAATGGAAAGCCAACAGGAAATTCCGAATTTTCTGATTCAACCCCTGGTCGAAAATGCCATTCAGCACGGTATAAAAAACAAGGAAGGTAAAGGGCACCTGGAAATTGACTTTCTACGATCGGACAACTACTTAAAAGTGGTGGTGAAAGACGATGGCGTGGGCTACGCTACCGCACAACAATACAAAACTAAGGGCCGCCAATCGCACGGCTTAAACACCATTCGCGACCGCTTGCTGTTGCACAATGGCAAATCCGGACCACCCCCATTGCAGATCGAGAGCCTGGCCGATGACTCCCCTTCCTTACCCGGAACCCGGGTAACGCTATTCATTCTATTAAAACCCAAATACCATGAAGGCACTAATCGTTGACGATGAGCCCATGCCGGCCAAGCACCTCAAGATTCTGGTCGAAAAACACTGTTTCGAAATCGCATCACTCGAAATGCTGCATTCGCCTGTTGTAGCGCTCCAACACCTGAAGGACCACACTTACGATGTGTTGTTTTTGGATGTGGAAATGCCGGGAATGACAGGTTTTGAGTTGTTGGAAAAAGCCAACTTGCCCGCTACTACACAGGTAATTTTCACCACAGCTTATTCGCAATATGCCCTGGATGCTTTCAAAGTAAATGCCGCGCATTACATCCTAAAACCGGTGGTGACCGAGGAGCTCATTCAAGCACTACGTAAAGCGCTGAAAATGAGCAACTATCAACCAACACCTCCAAATACTAACCCCTCTGCTGACCATGAGAGAATAACGATTTTTCACAACGACGAGCACCATATTTTAGCTACGAAAGACATTCTACGACTGGAGGCCGATGGTAGCTACACCAAAGTGGTGCTCCAAAAGCAGCAAATAATTTCAAGCAAAAGCTTGGGGCATTTTGAAAAGAAGTTGCCTACCGATCATTTTTTTCGCTGCCATCATTCACACCTCATTAACCTCAACGCATTGGTAAAAATTGGAAAAGGTCGTCCGGGTTATGTGGTGCTTTCGAATGAGGATGTAGTGCCGGTGGCGCAATCGAAAAAAGAGGAACTGGAGAAGCGCGTAGGGATATAAGCTCCTTTGGAGCAGTGCGAGAACGAGAAAGGAGAACGAGGAGTAACAGCGCGAGGGACGAGAACGAGGGAGGAAGACCAGTTAATAATAATTTCTTTTAGCAGCGAAGCCCCTCATTTCTCGCTCTCGTCTCTCGTCTCTCGTCCTTGCTCTCCGCTCTATCGGTTGGTGTGCTGCATTCTGAACTATCTGATGAATGTGCTCAACGGTGAAGAATAATGACCTATCTGTCAAACGGGTTTCAAGTTTGGCCTGATCGCAGTCGACCTTTGGTTTTCATAACCAACCTAAAAGTATATGAAAACCAAGATTTATTTATTCACCATTTTTTGCTGTGCGCTCTTACAGCAGGGATATGCTCAGGTTTGGAGCAATGCGATTTACGTTGACCAATTAGGCTCCTCGACTGATATCAATAATAATTTGATACGGTGGGGGGATCTCGAAACATCTCAGCATAGCACTGTCGTCTTGAAGCATGAAGGAGATATCTCTTATCCTGGTTATCTGCTCCAAGTTTCGCACGACCAATTTACCTTTGAAAACTGGGTCACTGTAACCGATTTAGATGGAAAGGTTGTTTTCAGCCAAACCATTTCGGGCGCTGGGTTCACCAACCCCTGGCAGCCGGGTGGCGGGAGTTCACAACTCGGATTTGATGATCTCAAAATTATCGCGATCACAGAGGTTGCTCCTGATAAGCTCGTCTATACCGGATCCTATAAATCCGGGAATTCAGACCCACAAATGACAATCGGTATCCTGGAACTACGCCCAGGTGCATTGGTACTTAGTAATACAAGAACGATTACCCCATTAAATGTTAGAGGATATGGCTCTGGAACTTGTATTATGCAAAGTCCTTCCGATCCATCTACTGTTTTTGTTGCAGGGCATAAAGGAGAGGGTAGCTCGTACCACTGTTGGGTGGGTTCATACGATTGGACTGCTGATGTTTTCAAAGATCTAAGGGAATTTGATGACTTGCGCATTATTCCTTACGATATGACCTTCGATTTGCAAGACCCCGACAAAGCGGTCGTCGTAATTGGACGTAAATGGCAAACTCCTAACATTCAGATTCCCATTTGTGAGGACGAAGGCTATTTTTTGTCGAGAGAAACCGTTGTATTTTTTCGATACGTCGAAAATTTAGGGATTCACACCTTGAATGAAATGGACGCTCGCCCCCTCCATGGAACAGGTGTCCCCAATTTCCCTTACGCACCAAACCTCAACACTTCATTTCAATGGTGCATTGCCACCGATCCCAACAATGAGCAATACATTTTTTCGGGCATGGGGCTTTGGCAACGCGAATTCATTGAACCCAATTATGCGATAATGCCTACAGTTGGAATTCTCGAAAGCAACTTGAATCCGTCGGCCCTTTTCCACCTGGAGTCCGAAGTCTATCAGGAATACGATCATGCACAATTGGATTCGCGTGGAGCAGGCACCTCAGAATTTCGGTTGACTTTTTCTTCTACAGAAAATTGGACACCCCGCCAGTTTACCAACGGAAAGTATGCAATCACTACGGCCGTTTTTAGCAACCATCCTGCAACTTACGGCACTCCTGTGAGTGCCAAACGGATGGGAGATGCCAAAACTTCTGCATCCGACCCAAGATACCATTACAGTCAAATATCTATTGCCACGGACTACGATAATGCCACTTATACCGTAATGGGTACACTTAATAAAATCGTGGCCACGAATCAAACTGCCACCGGTGGTTGGCTACACGTCTTTAAACAAAACATGAATAACGAAATATATGGTACCTGTGAAGACCGGGATGTCCTCCATTTCTTTAGTCACTGCTTCACAAAAATACCCGGTCAGGGCAGATATGGGAAACGATTTGATTGTGCTTCCCACTATGAACATGGAAGAGCATATGTTTCCGGAGACGTACACAGCTGCCAGGAGGGCTTGTTGCAATCCTACAGAAAAGCGGTGGCTGAAACGGAACAAGAGGCAGATCAAATTACCGCCCTGCAACTCTACCCCAACCCCAGCCATGGTATTTTCACCATCGAGCTGGAGTCTTCTGAACCAATCACCTATCAGGTTACTACCCTTACCGGAAAGGTATTGATCGCCACAACACAAGTAAGTAGTCCTCAATTTTCCATCGACTTGACCGATTATTCAGAAGGTATTTACTTGCTGCACCTGCAACGCTCCCAGGCTGTAGAAACCATTAAACTGGCCAAACATTAAGGTTTTACCAGGCTTCCCACTTTGCCGGATACACTTAGGGCAGTATCATCCGATTACCCGGGCTAAGTTGTAGCAAAAGCGAACTCTCTTTCTCAAGGGAAGGTGAGTTCGCTTTTTTATTACTTCCACAGACCGAATTTACTATTCAATCCAAAAAGAAATTCGGTAAACAAAGGCTATTGGAAAACCAGCGCTTTTCTACCGTTTCACCAGGCGTTCTACCTGAAAAGTATTTCCACTTTGGAGCTGCAGGAAATATACACCTGAAGCCACTCCGTTAAGGTCAATGGTTTCTTGCACTGCAGCACCATCGGTACCCGCCAATTGCCACGCCATTACACTGCGGCCATTCATATCTTTCAGCTCAACATTGGCCATTTCACCTTGGAAGTTGTCAATTCTAATTACGGTTTCACCGTTGGCCGGATTGGGATAAACCGAGAAAGCCATGGCCTCTCCCCCGTTCAACACCGCTTGAACCTGCGCAATTTTCTCCTCCGACAGATCGGCCACCGCAAGGCGAGGAGAAATAGAATTGCAATCACGTTCTAACCGCCAAAACCCAAAAAGAAAAGTACTGGTATTGGCCCTGCGCATAATCCACCCACTGGCATTGACTACTGCTCCTACAGGGTAAGCTTGTCCAGGATTGAAAGCAGGGATATTGTTTTGATTTAGCCTATTGGGCCTAAAAAAATTCCACATTTCATCAGTTGCACTGATGTCCAGATTCATATTTCCGAAATTCGGAAAAAAGTTATTGATGAGCTCCAGGACATCGTCCCGGAACCAAACGGGATAGGCACTGTAACCACCGGGCCAAAGATGCCCACCGTTGTTGACACGAATCCTGCGCACCCGCGTAGGGGCAAACCAGCTATTGAAATAATGATCAATATCTACTGAACTGCCATCGGTTGTATTGGTGTTTACATTGGTGGTTACAGTAGCAGGATTTATAACTGCGTTTATACTCGTCCATTCATCAATGCCGCTTTCAACATCGAAATAATTCGCGTTGTTAAACACCGGATTGAAAGCTACATTGTCGTAATCCACCTGAGTATCGCCTGTGCCGTGAATGTGGAGGATGGGCATGAGGCGGCAAGGTACACTTGCAATGACATCACGAGGAGTCAAAGCCGCAAAAATGGCCACCGCAGCGAGCCGGTTAGCGAGCGATTCGGTAGCGTGAAAGGTGCGAAAGCCGCCACCCGACTCGCCACACATGTACACCCGTTGCGGGTCAATATTATGATCCGCGATCATTTTATCGATCAAATCATTGAAAAAGTCCATATCATCATTGATGATGGCCGCATCTTCTACCGCCCATTGGAAAGATTGCTGGGCAATACCAGGAATATTGAAAGTGGGAGCGGTGACCGTTTTACCGTTGGGATACACCACAATAAAGCTCTCATCTTCTGCCTTTTGATCAAAACTGGTTTGTACCGCCATCAAATTGCCATCGGCGGTGTTTCCGTGCAGGGCAATTACCAAGGCTGGCCTTTGCCCACCCGTAATTTTTGTGGATTTGTAGAAGCCATAGGTTCGGGTTTCCCCGCCTACGTTGATGCTCTCATAAGGTTTTTCAATTCGGTCTTTTACATCGAAAGGAACAACCAAGGTGCCACCACTGGGCAGCGGGACTCCGGTGTCGAATCCGGTTTGCGCAGAGGCGCCAAAGGCCCCCAAAAGAAAGAGAAAAAACAGCGACTTGGGTAAGCATTTCATAATTGCATGAATTGTTGGTTTGAGCCGGCAAGAAGTGAAATCCTAAGCCCACCATCATCACTCAATCGCGGTGAAACTACCTTACCCCCGACCGGGGGAACGGCCACAAAAAACTTATTTACAGCCACTTAAATAGAAAATTATTTTCAACCCCGTTCTATCATAAAAACTGAAAGTACAGGACAAATCCACCTAAGTACCATCTATATGAGAATCCGAAAATCGATTGGAATGTGGCAGAATCACCCTGTCTCAGGACCGGTGACTTCTTTCAATAGAGATGGGTAGGACTCCACAATTTCAAGGAGCCCTATGGCGAAAAAACCTCTAAGGAAAAGTGCTTTTAGCCGACTTGAGAAGTAAGCGGTTGCGTAAGGCCCGAAGAAAGTTCTAAGGCTTTGAGCACCAACGAAGCCTTCTGGTTGCCCGAAGAAGAATCGATGTCGAACTGGCGGTACATTTTTTTTAGGCTCGACCGTACACCTTCGAACCCTACAAACACTTTATCGGCCAACTCGCGGTTGGTGAGTCCGGGGGATTGATACAACTTGTCTAAGATGGCCCAATCGGTTTCGTTCAGGCGGTATTCCAAACTTGCTTCAATGCGTTCCCGGTTCAACTCTCCTTTGAACTCTACCTGAGGTCCTGCCTCAAACACCGATTTGAGTTGACTCACTTGTTGCAAAAGCAGTCTTTTTTCAGCCTTACTGCGTTGGTATTTCCACATCCAATACACGCAACCGCCTGATCCGAGCAAAATTAAAATGGCGATGCCCAATAAGTAGTTGAAGCGGGTTTGACTGGCCGTCAAACTTTGCTCCATCCGCTCTGTTTCACGCAGTTGTTCAAAGCTCAGGCTGTCCAACTGACGTTGTCGTAGCAACTCATACCGCAATTCACTGGCTACAATGTTTTCCTTGTTTTTCAACTCTTTGATGCTGTCTTTCAAGGCTGTATAGCGTTCGAAATACAAAAGGGTTTTTTCGGGTTGCGACCGGGTTTTGTAAAAATCATAAAGGGCAAGGTTGGCCTCTTGAAGTCCCACTAGATAATCCGCTTCCTGATGCAACTTTAAGGCACGTTCCAATTGAACCAGAGCCGCATCAGCATCGCCTAAAGCCGCCTGGATGGTTCCCATCAAAATATAGGTTTCGGCCGTGCCGATCCGATGGCTACAGGCCTGAAACAGCTCGCTGCTTCGCCGGGCAAAAGGCAAGGCCAACACCCATTCTTCTTGTTCAGCATACGCAGTACCAATCCCCAGCAACGTATTGGCCATAGGCACCCGCTCCCCTGTTTCTTCAAAATAGAGCAGCGCTTTAGACAGAATTTGAATGGATTTATCGTATTGCTGGGTGTGGATGTACAGAAAACCGAGGTTGGTGTGAGCGGTAGAAAAATAACTGCGATCCGGCCAATTCTTGCAAAACCCCAGCAACTCCTGATACAGATCTTCAGCATGTTGGTAGCGCTCCAACTTGGTATACAAGTTGGCCAGGTTGTTGAGCGAACTCACCCGCGCAATAGAATCGCCCATTTCCACCGCATGTTCCTGGGCTTTTCGGAAGTAGTTGAGCGAAACTTCAAAGTCAGAGATGGTAGCATAGGCAATGCCCAACATGTTGTAGCAAGTACCTTCTTTTACCCGAAAACCTTCCTTCTTGCAAATTTTCAGTGCCTTGTCAATGAATCCTACCGCTTCCAAGGGCTCTTGACGCAACGAATGGACTTCCGCCATGTCCAGGTAAGCCGCCACTAATAAACGTTGATTTTGATTCCCTTCAGCAAAAGCAAGCTCTTGTTTACTGTAAAGCAAAGCACTGTCTTGCTGGTGGTAGCGGTAGTGTCTATAAAGTGCCCGTACCCCGGCCTGTCGCTTCTCAATGGGTTGAGAAGTATCCTCGAATTGCTTTCGCAAGCTATCAGCATTGAACTCTGCTTGGGCAGAAAACACAGAAGACATCAACAAGAAAAGTGGCAATAAGGCCCGGATAACAATGATCCTATGATTAGCAAACGTAGCGGTGAGCACGACAATCCAGATTTTGGTGGTGTAGCAGTGGTTCCAAATTTATACCAAGGCAGAGCATTCGAAAAAGTGATTCAATTTTGAAGTAGAAGTTACAAAAAGCATCCGTTTTAGGGATTGTTGCCCATTGGTGTAGCGCTATGTGGGTTTGAAAGGATTGCCAACTGCAATCTAATAGCTATTGGTTTGAATACGTTAGTTAACTTGGTATCAACTTTTCTAAAAGTGTGCCCCTAACTATCAATTCGCAAACCTCTACTTATAAAAATGCGTATTTCACTCTTATTATTGCTGCTGTTTGGAACATACATGCCCACAGCATTGATGGGGCAAAATGATTTAAAGAAGTGCATGAGAAAGCTGAAGCTCGATTCGAGTCAGGTCGCTTTTTCAAAAGAAAAGGTAATCATGTATCCAAGAGGCTTTATTTACGCCACCGCCAACCTGAAGGTAGTGCAATATTTAGGCTGTTTTAGCACTGATATCCATGATTTCAACCAATATGTTGAAAACAGCCAAACTTCCATTACCCTGGAATCAAACGATACGATCATTCGACAATTAGCAGGATATCATGATACAATTGCTGTCCTATCCCTCAACAACCAACTGGCGAACTTGAAGACCTTCAGCGGAGAACCACTGCTCATGGAGCAGGCCAACTATGATTTCATAGTGGTATATTTCTTCGACGAGACAGTTATCGATCGCTACCTAAAAAGAAACTTCAGGCATTTTGTAAGGTATGCCAAAAGAAACCCTCAAAAGAAGATCAAAATCATTGGGGTTACTCAAAGCTGTTAGTACATTAAGATGAAACTGATAATAGAATTCCCAATGAATATTGTTTGCTCCTACAACGGAGCAAGTAATCTCGATGAGACATTAGAAAACAATCTTTCATACTTGATTGGGAAACATTGTTACGATAATAATATTGACTTCAAAATCTTGAAGTTAGATTTCGTTAAACCTGAACCAAATGTTAATGACGAACTGATTCGATACCAAATTGAAATTGGAATGAGTCCAATTGATTTCAATACAGATTGGATTTTAAATGAATTAGAAATTGAAAATTGGGAAAAGGGATTGACAATCAAGTCTGAAAATGATGAGATTCTGCACGCTGATGAATATACAGCTGATATTCAGTATCGGAGAAAACTAAAAAAGAAATAACATGCTTCAACAAGAGCTAAAATATATGTCAAACCAACCTAACCCTTTCACGACATTTTAGACAAAACGTTTACAACAAACGAAGATTTAAAGTGCAAGATTACTTTTTCCTTGAAAAATGCATACCATTAGACCTTTAGAAGATGTAGTAAAAGAAAGACCATTCTTTTTCTTAGGAAATCCGATTCACCAAAGAGTAATCAAATTGATTCATGAAATGATGATCAATTGTATTGCAATAAATGGTAGACAAAGCTGTGGGATAGAAATAGAATTGACAGGTAACCAGAGTTTCCTATTCAGGTTTAAAGCATCTCAGACTTTAGAACACATAGCAGAAGAAATATTAGAACATAAAGCGACTGAAAAAAATCAATATCTGATAATTGGAAAAATACTTTGTAAATATTTTAATTTAAGCATTGAGAATAAGTTTCATTTGTTGATGAGCCTACAACTCGACCCAAAAGTATTTTCCAATTCTCTAAATTACTTCAAATTACTATCAGCAGTTGAGCTTTTTACTGCTCTAAACAGAAATTCAGAAGTAACCTTGATGGATAACAGGGGCAAATACCGACAAAGAAACCACCTCTGTTTTCCCGAAGGAATACTGCACCTTCACAACAGGAACATGCATGATGTGCTTAGTATTTCTCAATTTGAAATTGATTTTGACAGCAAAATAAAAGGCAAAGATTATCAATTTTACCTTACTTATCGTGGTGATTGGTATCCTGAGCCTGTGATTCATGCCTATGCGAATAACATCTCCAATACCTCAGGAGGATCCTTAATTGATGGAATTATTTCCGGATTTATACATGGTTTGGAAGCATACGTAGCGCACCAAAAGTTAAAGTACTATAAAATAAAGAAGACCAAAATATTCAATGGGTTAATCTTAACCGCCCACGTTAGAGGAGATAAATTTTCCTTTGGAGGTAGCTTTAAAGAAAGTTTGGAGGATGATGTGGTAAAAGAAGATGTTGCAACGGTGATGAAAAAAGAAACCAACAAATTTCTTTCCCAAAACCAACAAGCAGCCATCGATTTTCTCAGCCGGTTCGATGAATCTCAATTGGGTAGTGCAATGTTTGACCTTTCTCAAGAGCGATAACATGAATCTGGAGTTCTCCGCTACAAAAAACGCTTATCGTCCAACCCAAAAACACCCAGATAGCTTTAAAACAATCCACCTAAATCCATTCCAGTATAAA
>CALCCE010000105.1 GCA_937899835.1 uncultured Flavobacteriales bacterium
CGTGTCAGCCTTCCATCTGAGTCGAGAAGCCCGGATGCAAAGAAGAAATGATCAATGAATTTTGCGAGGAGTTGAGAAAAAAGTTGGCCTTTCGGCTTCGCTCAAGGACCGGGGACGATTGACGCGCTGTCGCGCGAGCTATTATTTTGGTTGTTGAAATCCCGGTCTTTGAGTGGATGTGTCCGCCGACTGGTTGAGTCAAGGCGCCCTGATTAAGAGAAGAAATGATCAAGTGAATTCAGCAATGAGTTGAGAAAAAATTGGCCTTTCGGCTTCGCTCAAGGACCGGGGATTATTGACGCGCTTTCGCGCGAGCTATTTCGTTTTTCATGCAACCGATTTCAGATGAGATCAGGTCAAAATATAGGCTGCAACTGCATCCCCTTTTTTGTTCTTCATCCCTTGACGAACGGATGAACTGCTTTCGTCAATTATGAACACGTTTTCATCAATCTCATTCGTAAAAAATGGCTTATGAGTTCTTAGGGCGGCATTTTTGTGGGGTGGAAAAACGAACGGTGCCCCAAGGTGATGTTCCCTATCACTGCTTGTCTTCCCTCCTTTGAGACCTACGAACTGACCTGCTTACTCCAAGTTCTTACCATCTTAATTTAACCCCGTCTACGCCTGCTGCCATCCATCGCAATTCGGATGGTTTGCGCAGTGGCGATGATCTTCAAAACCCTTTGAACGAATGATGAAACGCACGAAAATGAAAGCCTTTTTGATGACGCTCCTGGCATTGTCCATCGGGATCGGTATCTCTAAATCGCAAATGATTGGTGGCTCTGGCACGGGCCAGTCCAGTCCCAAATCGGTGCAAGCCGCTAATGTCTCGGCCGGGGGCGTTAGTGGCGATGTCAACCTGTTTACCGGCACCTTTGCCACCGGCTACCATTTGGGCACGGTGAGCACACCTTCAGGCATTGCCTTTAGTTTGAGTTTGTCGCATTCTTCCTCTTATGCCGTAGGAACCGATGCGCCCTTTTCTTCGGGCATTCCCTACGGAGAAGGGTGGAACCTCGATGTGCCCCGCATTTCGGTTTCCACCGTGGATTTTGACAAATACACTGCGGAGGCAGCCTACCGGATGGTGCAAAGTCATGGCACTAATTCCCCTATAGACAAAACCTTTTTCGACTACGAAGCCCAGGTGCAAGGCGACCTGTTTTGGTATGCGCCTTCGGTGACCATTCCGGGCTACGGAGGCGGCCGGCTGGTGTTTAAGAAGTTCAACAATTCAGGGGCAGCCATTTTTGTGCCGCGCACCTTTGAGAAATACTTCGAGGTACACTATGAAGACGGAGTTTGGTTCGCCTACATGGAAGACGGCACCATTTTCGAATTTAGCATCGTGCATTTGGCCAACCGCAACCCGGAGGCCCAGCCGGTGACGCAACAGATCACTGAATTGAACTACTCCAACGGTGGAACCAACGGGGCAGACGCGGCCGTCATTGCCAATCAGGCTACGCCGAAAACCGAAGTGCTGGCCTGGTACGTTCGCCGAATCACCAATTCCAACCTGCCAGGTGTCATCACCTTTGCCTACGAGACTTTCGGAAAAGCCGATTACCACCAGGAATTCGACCAGGGAGCCATTGATCAAAGCATTGATGCGCGCTTGTATCCAGGGGGTAACAAACACCTGCCGGAAACCTACTCCGATATTTTTCTCACGGAAGTGAATTCCTTCTACGAAAAAATTGAGCTGGACTACTCCAGCATCACACCTTACCAAAAAGCCTACAACCTTTTGGAGTTGAACGATCCCGAGGTGTTTCGCAAAGACTCGCTGTACTCTACCAAGGTGGTTTATGAATGGGGCGCCACTGCGTCAGGAGGTGTTACCAATTCCTCGACCATTCCTTTGCCTCCTGGCAATGTGGGCCAAGGCATCCACGCCAATTTCGACGGCTTTGGCCGCTACAAGCACGGCCGCGATGGGGAGGTACCCGGCTACCAAAGCGATGACTTGTCGCCGACCAATCCTTACGTGAAGGTGGTGCAGGGCCTGGCCGCGCAAGGCACGGGCCTGAATTACAGCGGCCACTATTCCAAGCAGGAAGTAGGGCCGGTGTCGAGCGCTCATTTCAACCACGGATTTCTGGAAAGTCCACGCATTGGCCACGATTTGCCGGAAGGCGATTTGTATGAAGTGCAGGCGGTAATTGAAGCCGATAACCTGGCCTTTTGCAATTTCGACATCAACGTGGTGACCGGGGAAAAGCAAAACATCCCGCAACGGTATGTCAACAACCTGCAAACCACCGAGATCTTTCCGATCAACATGGATGGAACGGTGTTTCCACCTTCCAATGGTGCCAGCGTTGGTACCACCGATGCGGACCTTACGGATGGGTTTCGTTTCCTGGTAAAAGACTACCACGACATTCCCCGCAGTACTCCGCTCTTTTCCAGTTTTTCTAACCCCATCAAATGGAACTTGGTGGGCAGCAACTCGGGCGGCTACCAGATCACCACCTCCAACTTTTTCTTGCTGCCTTCGCTCAACGATGCCAACTACGGTTTTTCCATTCAGGTAGGGCCGGGCAACACCGATATGATCTTTGACAGGGACGAATGTTTCATGCGGTTTGGCGATGCGGCTTGCGGAACGTTTGGCAATGCCGATCCCATTGTGAAGCATGCCTACATCGGAATGTTTGGGTCTACGACTCACCTGCAAACCCGGTCCATTCCACAAAACTTTGGCACCGGGATGCCCTGGCGCATGGTTTCCAGTTTGTACGACTATGTGGGCATGGATCCTTTCAATACCAACGGCACCAATGTGGCGCATCCGTTTTGGTACAACCGCTATGCCAACGTATCGGGTGTTGGCTTTCCCAACTGGCCCAATTCGCCCACGCTGGCGGGAGGCTCGGTGCGCCTGGCCAACCTGAAATTGGTGCGCCATGCGAAAAACCCTTACATGCTTTGCAAGGTGCGCCAATACAAGCGCAACGGTTCCACCAATGCACCCAACGGCGGGTATCAATTGGTGAGCGAGCTGGCCCTTGACTATGATGTAGAAGTGGTGCAAAGCCCTGCGGTGTGGATGGAGAAAACGGCTCAGGGAACTTGGGTCACGGTATCGGAGCCTAGCATCCCCGGCACCACCAACACCAGCCGGAATGTCTTTCTGCTTAAGGCCATACAATCCTTGCCAATTGATGGTACTGTTGCGGCTCAGCCTCCTACCACGCACTTCGAATACACCACCATTGCCCACACGCAAACCGTGTCGGTGGAGCAAATGGGACCGAATGTGAATGCTGGTGCTGGCCTGGTCAACGTGCAATACCAGCGCAACATTCCCGCCATCACCAAAATCACCAATCAACTGGGCGGAGAAACGCTGATTGAGTACGACGAAACTGCAGCTTATGAAGTGCTCTCGGCTGCGGATAAAATGAACGGAGCCTATTGGGCCGACCTCGCCAATGCTCAGGACGTAGGGGGTATCCAGCCTCATCGGAAGAAACCGGCTTCGGCTGCGACCCGCTACCTGGTGGTGAAAAAGAAAACCCAATTAGACGCTGGCGGGCAAACCCGGGTGTGGGACTACAGCTTTGAAAGCTTGCAAAGCATCGACCGCTTGGTGCCCTTCACGTCTAATTTCATTCAAAACGATCAATTCAACCGGGAATCGGGTTTCGAACGGGCCCTGGTCTATGGCCCGGAGCTGACTTCCGGCAACCGACCGCTCAACAAATACTACCACAACACCAGCGATTTGCTTTGGGGCAAGCTCACCAAGGCCGAGGTGTTTGATGGCAACCAGGTGCTGATCTCTAAAACGGAAACCGACTACACTGCTCAGTTGGCTTTTGAATCGGGCTTTCTCCGGGATTTTGCTTCCTGCACCCAATTGGGATACGACTATTGCGACTACACTTCGGGTGTGGGCAACTCACCCTTGACGCCGAGTCCGGCTTTTACCTTCAACGCTCCGACGGTAGGCTACAACAGCGACCCAACGGCTTGGGAACTTTATTGGTTGAACGTGGCCAACTACATGATTGGAGCTGCGGTAAACAACGTGGCTACCGACAATGCCATTTCCCTGAAGGGCGCCATGGCAGGAGAATACGAAGCTCCGCGTTTTTATGAAGGCACCTTCACCGCCTACATTGCACACGAAGCGCCCACTTACCTCAATTCCTACTTTGTGAAAGCGACCCAAACCCGGGAATCGACTTTCGACAACTTTTGTGCGGAAACGGCTCCTGGTCCGGGTGGGGCAGGAGCGCGCGCTGCGGGCAACCTGGCGCAAGGCGAAATGCAAACCATCAAAGACTTTGAATACTTTGATGCTACTGAAAAGGGCCGCTCCACCACCTCGGGCTACAAGGAACTCTACGGAGACGATCCTGCTTTTTTCGACAGCGGCACCGGAGAGGCCATTTTGTACAATGAACCTTCTTGGCAGTTGCACAGTGTGAAAACCTATTCCCCGCAGTTGCCCGGCCACCACACCTTGGAAGAGTACTATTACTACTACGACCTGGTGAACCATCCCAACAACCAACCTGACAACATGGTTTCGGGCACCCAGCGCTATACCGAACCGCATAGTTTGGCCGGATCGGACGGGCGCCACAGCCTCTTTTTGATGCACGACAAGGGCTTGCGGAGCATTGCTTTTGAGCACCGTTCCACTTCCGTCAATCCAAGCGAAACCCACACCTCGTCTCAATATTTCGAGTACGACACCGAGTGGGGCGAATTTGACGACTACGTGTTGGAGATTGATCCTAGCGAACCAACCGGTTGCAATGTGCCGCCTACTACTGGCGGTGGTACCAACCCACCTGCCGGAGGCGTGGTGATTCCCACCGATTTGAGCAACCTGATTCAGAGCTATTACCCCAACGGCAACGGAATCAACATTGCAGGCATTCAAGCCAAGGTGGCGGCCGGAATGGATAACGGTTTGCTGGCGCAGAACGTACACGGTCCTTTGGCCGATGCTCTTTGGAACCACTTGATCGAAAACGGACTGGAACCCGGTTTCTACGACTTTACCGACCGCGATGGTGACGGCACCTGGACCCGCGAGGAGTTGCAGCAGCCGGAAGTGGTGGCCTTGCGCTCCCTCTACACCCAAACGGTTTCCGATCCCACGGCTGCAAACGACCACGTGACCAATTCCTTGCCGGCCCTTCAGGTGACCAACGGCGATGTGTTGGCGGCCTTTACCGATCCGATGCCACAAAACGGCGGCCCGGTGTATGCGCCCAACATGGTGTTTCCCAACCAGGTGCTCAAGGTGTACCACGTAGAGAAGCGAAACAACTACCACAACGTGGAGATTGAAGCAGATGCGGCCCAATTGAAAACTCGCTATTCCTTCAACCGGCCCATTAAAAATGGCTACAAGGTGTGCGATCCCGACAACCCGGGAAGCTGGGTGATGGCTTACTATTACACCTACAACCAGGTGGGCATTCCTACCGCGGTAGAAGTGGGCTACACCGAGCCAAACGCTTTGATCACCAGCTATGTGTACAACAACAATTTGAGCATCCTTTCGGTGACTCAGCCCACGGGCGAGGTGTTGTCTTACAAATACGATGCCTACAACCGGATGAAATCCACGGCTTTCAACGGTGACAAAATCACCGAGGTGGACTACCACAACTGGGAGAACAACTTTGGGCAAAGCTTTGAAAACCGTGCACTCGAAAACTGGGTGGAAACTACCTTGCACAACGATGTGTCGTGCAGCAACTTTCAAAAATCGCGGACCTACATCGGTCCTTTGGGTAGAAAATGGTTGTCGGAGGCGTGGTCTTCGGTGAATGCTGTGAACCGCATTGTGTCGGGGTCCGTAGACCGCGACCGCTGGGACCGGCCGGTAAAAGCCTACGCGCCTTACGGGCGTGATGCTACTACCAGCACCTTGCAATACGATTTCCACACCACCTTTACTGCGGCTCAGCCCTACGTTTGGGTAGCAACTGCCTACGAAGACGGGCCCCGCTCACGGCCGGTGAAACATGCCTATCCGGTCGAGGACATCCAAACCGGATATACGGTGATCTCGGCCTATTGCACCATCAACGGCACCGATCTCATCGCCGATTTGAATTTGAACCTGGTGGAGCAAGCGCTGTTTCACAATCCTACTGCGAGCCACCTTTACCGCTACACTTCCACCATTGATGAGGACAACAAAATCATGGTGAACTACACCGATGCCTGGGGCAAAAAGGTGGCCACGCGCCACCACGACGGCACCCAGGACATCATCACTTTGTTTGCCTACGATGCCCGGGGCAACCTCAATGCGGTGATCAATCCCGAAAAGCAAATCAGCGGCTACCAGTTCAACTTTTTGGGACAGTTGTTTCAAAAATCAACCGTGGACGGCGGCACAACCCGCTATGTGTACGATGAGCGGGGCGCGATGGTGGCCCTGCAGGATGCCGACAATGCTGCGGCCAACCAATACCGCTTGTCTACTTACGATCGCTTTCAGCGGCCTACCGGGCAATACCTGGAAACGGTGACCGCTGGGGAGCCCAATCCCTTTGGAAGCTTCAACGCGGAAGCCAGCCTCGCCTGGGAAAATGCAGCGTACCAGCCGAACGCCATTTTGGCGAGCACGGTACCGGAAAAGAAAATGTTCTACAACGGTGATCAAGCCAGTGTTTCGGCCCTGGCGATGAGCAATGTGGACCTATACCTTTCCACCAGTTTGGAAAATGTGTTGGGACGCATGACTGCCTCCGTGTCCTACAATTTGGACGGCAAGCCGGTAGAGCTGCGCTTTTTCTCCTACAACGATCGGGGCGAGATGAAATGGGAAATTGGCCAGTTTAACCCCAACGGCATCACGGCCCAAGCTCCAGGTATTTCCTACCGTTTGGATTACAAAGACTACGACTTGCAGGGCAAACTGCAAACCATGAACGTTGACCTGGACGGCGACAACCGACTGGATTTTCAATACCACTACACCTACGATGAATTCAGCCGCTTGAAAGAAGTTTTTGCCAACTACGACAACGACAAGGCCTACGGTTTTAAGGTGGCGGACTACGAATACGACAACGTGCGGGGCAACCTGAGCACCATCACCTTCTACGACAGCCACGACCAAAGCTGCAAAAACGTGGTGGTGGACAAAATGACCTACACCTACGACGTGCGCAACCGGATGACCCAAATGTGGTCGGAAACGTTTCGGTGGCGGCTCTATTACGACAGCGACCAGCCGACCCACGTGGCCTCCTATGGCAACAACTACAACGGCAACGTGAACGCCACCGAGGGTTGGTACCGCTTCAACAACCTGCCCAATGGCGGCACGGTGAGCAATGCTTCCAGCATCAGCAACTTTGATGGTGAAACCATTTATGCCTACGAGTACGATGGCTTGAACCGCCTTACCAAGGCCGATGCTTCCGTGTTGCCCTATGCGCAGGCTAGCGGAAACGCCCAGCCGGTGCCAGCTGCCATGCTCACGGGAGACGTGAACTACAGCTTTGACAAGATTGGCAACCTCACCGCCTTGTCGCGCCAGTTGACTAGCCTGGAAACCGAAGATTACCTCTACAATTACCAGGCGGGAACCAACCGCTTGATGAGCATTGATGCTACGCTGACTACCGTGACGGGAATTGGTACTTCAACGGTGCAACAAAACACCCACGCCTACACCTATTCCAACAACGGTAACCTGACCACCGACAGCAAGCGCAACATTGCCGCGGCCACTTACGGCAGGGCCAACCTGCCGGCCGTTTTGCAGGTGAACAACAACCAGATCAAATACGGTTACAACACGACCGATCAGCGAATCTACAAAGTAGAGACCGACGAAGGCGGGGGCGTATCCGGTTCGGAGTACTACCTGAAAAATGCGGCTGGCCAAGACCTGGCGGTGTTTGACATGAATTCCAACAAACTGACCTGGTATATTTTTGGAGGCGAGCGTTTGGCCAAAACCGGCCACCAACTGTCTGCCCCCGACGATCCGGATGGTGCCTTTGGCATCGTGGATTTTTCCGACAGCGAGCGCACCGACGAAAATTCGGGCGAGAACAACAAGAAGCGCATGGCGTTGGAGAAAATGACCAGCAAAGATGGTCAGGGCGAAGTAAGCGGCCTCAACCTGCCAGACGCCTTGCTCTATGTGGAACTCACCGATGGTACACGCACCTATGTTATTCAAAGTCAATTGTCGGAGGTTACGGATATAGCGCAAATCATTTCCACCATCGACTTGTTGCATCCCGATCAGCAAATTGCCATGCAAGATGCCGAAGGGCTGGACATCCTGATCTCTTTGGACGAGCTATTTGATTTGACCGGTGATCAGCTCACCACCTTGACCTTGGATTATGCCGACCCCTATGATGCGCCTTACGACCTGGCCGCCAACATTCCCGCACCGGATTTGGTGTACTACATCAAAGACCATTTGGGCAACACCCGGGTGACCCACAAAACCGATGTGAGTGCCTATTGCGGTGCTG
>CALCCE010000106.1 GCA_937899835.1 uncultured Flavobacteriales bacterium
CGATAGTGGACCCAAGTGTCATTGGGTTGTGCGCCAAAATCATAAAGCAGTTGAAAATTAGCAAGGGCAGTATTGTAGACCCAAACGCTGTCATTTTTAGAAAGAAAATAGGTTTTGATGGGCTGGTAATAACAGTCATATCCATCATTACTGCCCACTACTGTGCAGAGTTCTCCCTGAATCAAAGTGTCTTTTATGGCGGTAACCTTCACCACATCGTTGATGTGGGGTTTGCCTATCCAGCTTTTATTAAAATGCCACTCGGTACCTACGGGGGCAAAGTTTTGTCCGGTTAGATTGGAAGCAATAAGAAGGGCGCAAAAAAAGAGTAGCGGTTTTATCATGGGATATCGTTTGGATGAATGATGGACGAGAATCGGGTAAAGAACGATTCGCTAAGGAGATGCTTATCGCTATAGAGACGTTGCATGCCTTGCGACTTTTGTTCGCTAAAGGCGTTGCGTTTTTGGTTGAGGTGGAGAGCGTCTCATCTCGGTAACTGAGGGGCTTGTGCCGGGCAGGTGTAGTTGATTTTAAAAGGGTTGTAAGTGTTTGTTTGACAAGGTTTTGAAAATTGAAATCAACTTTTTTTTTCCAAACGGTTAGGTTAGCCTTGGCTCGTGGTACTGAGGAGTAAACCATTAAACGAAGCACCTCATGAATCACTTCCACCTGCTCTTTTCGCAATGGAACTTCCGTCGATGGCGTTTGTTCCAATTTCTGTTGACGGGCCTGTTGTGGCTGCTTTTTCAAGCAAGCTACGGGCAAGCCAACGACATCCAATTGATCAACCCTTTTGTGGGCAACCAACAAATGCCCATTTGCTCTACCGATACGGTGGAGTTTCCGGTTGTTCGAAGCGATGGGAATCCCTTTCAATCTACCGATTCCATACGCTACGATTTGCAGTTGCCCTCCGGGCTACAATTGCTTTCGGCTCACGGACCGGGGTTGACCGTTCTACAACAAAGTGGCAATTCCATTTTGTGCAACCTGGGTACTACCGTGCCGCGCGACACCTTCAAGCTCAAATTGGCCGTGGAGGTTTCGTGCGATTTTTTCTCTTCCGATCCTACCCAGGTGTATCAAACTACTGGCGATGTGTACCGACGACAGTCGGGAGCCATCATAGCCAGCCAAACCCTCACCAACCGTTTCATTACCATTGAGCACGGTGTACTTACTCCGCTACAAGTAGTCAACCGGGTGACCGATACTCCGCTCAACGGAAAAGTGGAGCGCTGCTTCTACTACATGAATACTAGCACGCAGCACGATTTGACCGCCGATATTGTTTTCGAAGATTCCATTTTGCTGCAAGGGACTCACAATTGGGTGGCCTTCACCGATGCAGTGATCCAGCCTAAACCTTGGTTGAGTACCAATGGAGGAAATGTTACCGACTCCGTTATTAATTTTCAGTTGAGTGTCGTGAACATGCCCCCGTTGGACACTTTGGTCATTTGCGATAGCATCCAACTCCAAAAGTGCCCTTCGGGCGTTATTGATTCCAGTCAAACCGAATACTCCCTTCGCTATGGCTGCTTGAACGATACCTTGTGTCAGAATTTAGCCGACCCCTTACAAAACCTCACTTCGGTGACCCGAACTCCGGGCCAGCCCAACTTACAATTCCAAGCTTTGGATGGAAAGTTGGATTGTCCGGCCGATTCTAACCGCATTCTCTACAAAGTGTGGAACAGTGGATCGGCCAATGCCTTTGGAGCCGGTTTTACTACGTATTACCTACGCCCCAATCGCCTAACGGATATCGACACTACCTCTGTTCAGCTCTATGGCTTAGACCAAAATGGCAACAAGTTGCCTTACAACTTTTACTTCGACCGCACCCAGCGGATTTGGCCCTATGTTGGGCACGCCAGTTTCGAGTTTCACATCCAGGTGGATACGATTGTAGCCCCTGGTGATACGCTTTATATCGAATACCGAGAGTTTACCCACTGTCCAGATACCATGGACCATGATGCCTTATTGGCCTGGAACGGCGTGTATTTGGGAACCATGACCCTAATGGGACAATTGGAACACGATTGTTTGCCTGCCACCAAACGAATGGCTTACAATGGGCACCAATATTTTCGTGCCCGTCAATTCTTTGACAACCTTTTGAGCACCATGGCCGATGGGCAGCAAGAGTGGTTTCACATTCAGAGTACCAATCCTTTGCTCGCGCACCGTTTGGGAGCTGGAAACGGCATAGTCTATGATCCTACTCGTTTTAGAATTGAAATCGATCTTACGGTGGACTCCGGGCTGTGTTTTGCCAATGGCGACAGTGTGTATCTCTACGGAAATGTGCGCGACACCATCATTTGGCCAGAGTCTACTACCTTGATTCCCGGAAACGGAGGTGTTTTTTGCACCAATGATACCCTCCGAGCCGTGTTTGCGCTTTCCTCGGACTTCATCGCCAGCAATGGTCAACTCAGTCCTTATTTTTTCCGCTTTTTCAATGACTATCAGGTGCGCTTTCGTGTCCGGTCGGATTGCAACTTCGTGAACTTCAACTCAGGTGAACGGCCTAAAATGCAACAGACAATGTACGTTACCTACGACACGGCTTGTGCACCCAATTGCCGCATTCCCATCAATCGGGTTGGGGAAAGCGTTCAGATCAATTGTCCGGGATGCTATGTGCCGGGCTGGAACTTAAGCTCCTTTGAATTCAAGCGTCTGAGCTTGGGAGAGTCTGACACCAACGACAATCACTTTCCAGATTTTGTTCCGGTCAATGCCATGGCAAATCCGTCGGATGTGGACTTGAAACAAATCATGATAGGTGACACTGTGGCCATTGATGTTTCAGCGTTCGTAAGTGATGGTAGCCCAGTGAACGGGTACACCTTTAGCATGTTGACCTTCCCGTTTGATCATGGAGTGTTTTTCATTCCTGGCAACGATATTCTAAAAAAAATGGACCTGATAGGGATTGAATTGAACCTTACCAATGGTACCAATCCCGCCTTTACGACCGTTATTCAGGCCAACAACCCAACCACCGCCAACCTTTGGATTTTGAATCCTACAACAGGAGCCTTCTCTCTGGATTTGGATTCTACCGCATGGTGGCAATTGGGCCACACTGCCTTTACAAGCTACGGTCCCAACCATGCTTTGGACATTCGACTCGTTTGCCGGGTAAACGGAAACCTAACGGATGGGGCAGGTTTACCAGGTATGGGAGTGTATGAAGCTGCTGGCTTTATCTATATGTCGGGCACACCCTTCAATCTGGCAAATCCACAGCAAAAGCCTGATGTGTTGAACATTGACCGGAACGATTTGACGGACCCCAATCAATATTCAATGGCTGATTTGGAGCAGTTGCTCTATTGGTGCACTGGATGGGAAGGCCGCGTTCGTGGAATCGGTGTGTACTTTTCTCAAGAAGGTACTGAACGCCCTATTTATTACAAAAACATTTGTGACAAGGCTATTTGGTTTCGATCCTGGGCTGCTTCTGGGCAAAACACTGCTTCTTTTGTCCGCGGTTGGCGTCCGGCAGCCTACGACGTGTTTCCAAATGAATTGCGCAACATCTACATGTTGGACAGCTTGGTGTTGGATTATCCAAGCGGTTACCGTGTCACGAGTGAAGACGTGACCTTTCGGAATCTCTGGAACAATGGTAATGGAAATACTCAGTTGAATATAGGCCGACCCTTTCCAGCGAGTCATGTTGAAAGCCGTCCGCAAGGAGCGAGCTACCGCTTCTTCGATTTGCCTAATCGGGATGTGACCGAACCCACCTTGAGGCCCGATGGTACCGTCGAGAATGCGGTGTATGCCTCTTATTTTGGAGAGTCTAAGGTCTATGTGCTAACCATTGAACTAAGACCTGAAGATTGTGCACAAAACCTGGACAGCATAGAGACGCTACAGTTTACAGCCTACTATCAGAACGACCCGGAGACCAATGCACCAAGAGTGTCTACCGGTAGCTTCAATTTGAAGCGCCCAACCCCTGTTTTTCAAACGAATGTAAGCCAGTTTCAAATTGACAACACGGCAGACCTTTCGTTCAATTTTAACTTGCGGGTCACCAACATTCACCCCGATGTAGTACCCAACGTGTTTTTCTACGGGCGTTCGCAAAACGGTACAGTGAGCATCAACTCCATGATGCGCGGGGGCGGTAATGTGGCCGTTTCAGGGGCTCATTTGGGGCAACCCATTTATAACCTCGGCACATTGACTGGCCGTTACCCCTGGAACAACTTCCGCTATGCGATCACCGCTGACTATGATTGTGCTGCGGTGGATAGCACGGACACCTTGATTTTGTATTACGGTTATTCCTGCGATAGCGCAGTGACCAGCTTTGACGGCAATTGGTGTCAGATTGATTCGATTAAAATTCCAATCAATTACCAGTTTCCTGGTTTGCAAGCCAATACGGTATTTCCCGATACGGTAAATACTTGTGATACAGTATGGTATGCCATTGATTTGAATGCGACCGGCAACCGCCGTGTGGAGCAAGTGATGGCTGATTTGACTTTGCCTCCGGGCATTACGGTGCCCAACCTTAGTGGAGGAAGTGTGCCAGAAGCACGCTTGTATTACGACGGTACCATGGCTACCATCACTTCCTCAGGAAGTGGTGCTCCGCTAACCTTTGATTTAACCCAAGACTTGCCCGATTTCATTGGCACTTTGGGCAAAACGGCCAGCCTGCGCATTCCAATGTTGGTCGATTGTTCTTATCAATTACCAGGCACCGGTCTGTTAGAAGTTACGGCAACCGACTTTTGCGGCAAGTCTTTGCAAAACATCACCGCCAACTTCGGTCCGGCCATGGTAGAGGGCACCTTCGATTATGATGAAATTGATTTGTTTGCCTTACAATACACACCGCTGCTGACTTGTCAAGACAGTGGCGATTACAGCATCAGCCTGCAAAATCAGTCTGCAGCAACCAGTGGACTGTTCCGCGTAGCTTATTACTGTGAAGGAGATGTAAGTGGTCCGGTGCAACCTTGGTGTTTGATCGGAAGCACTGCCCCCATACAATTGGCGGGTAATTCTACCCAAACCATCGTTAACCGTTTGGCTCCTAACTGCCCCGATTGCGAGGAAATTGTGGCAGTGTTAGAACCGTTGGACACCTGCAATTGTGGCAACAATACCGATACTTTACGCACACAGGTAAATTGTGACCCTTGCGTGATGCAGGCCGATTATACCTACAGTGTGACCGAAGGTTGTGTGCTCAACTTCTTTGATCAAAGCACCGGAACGCAATCAGTGGGTAACTATACGTGGTTGATTTCAGACCGCACTACTGGAATGCCGGTGGCCAATTCTAACCAGCAAAACCCTGTTTTTGCAGGACTCACCACCCATTACCTGGAGGTATGCCTGGTTATTACCGGTTCTCCCGACACTACTTGTGGCGACACGGTATGCTATCCCATTGATTTGTGTTGTGTGCCTGAGCCTGATACCTGTATCATTGATCCGATTTTTTCAGTGACCGGCAATCAATGTCAAATCACCCTGACCGATTTCAGTTCGATCACCACCAACGGGACAGTGAGCTATGAGTGGTCGGTACGACCTCCGGGAGCCAGTGCCTTTACAGTGTATCCGTTACAGGCCAATCCGGTTTTCAATTATCAGGTAGCCGCCAGTGGAGTACACGATGTCTGCCTCAAGGTAATTACCTCTGATGGGTGTGAAGCCACGATATGCAAGTCCGTACCTTGGGCCGCTTGCCCTGATTTGTGCAACTGCGATGGCGAGATTGTTTACACTTTCGATTCCACAGAATGCCGCTATGATTTTAGCGTTAGCGGAGCGCCTGCTGGGTTGATTGATTACCTCTGGGAAGTGACCGGACCTACTACGCTGCCAGCGATTACTCCAAATGCCACTGCTGCGGCCATTGGTATCAATGCGCTGGAAAACGGCACCCATCAGGTATGCGTTACCTTGACTTGGGTACGTGGTTTGGATACTTGTGTGCAACGCATTTGCCGCACAGCAGAGCTGAACCTTTGCCCTCCGGATTGTGAATTCAGTGCCAATATCGGATTCGATGTGGATTCGGCTAACTGTGTTTACGATTTCTACCTGGTGAATGCACCTACCAATGTGCTTAGCTACGCTTGGTCGGCTACTGCCCCCAATACTGCGCCCATTGTGGGAACACCCAATGGTGGAAGTACGGGAATCACACCACAAGCAACTGCGCTGCACACCATTTGTGTGGCGGTAAGCTGGCTCAACGGCAATGATACCTGCTACGAGCAGATTTGCACTGATGTTGAAATGGAAGTATGCCCTGAGCCCTGCGCTTTTGATGGCAGTATTGTGTACGAACTGGATTCAACCAACTGTATTTATGACTTTACCCTGGTGAATGGTCCGGCCAATGTGGTGACCTATTCATGGAGTGTGAATGCTCCAAATACGAATCCATTGATCGTTAGTCCCAATGCGCCAAGTGTTAACATTACGCCACAGGAAACCGCATTGCACACTGTGTGTTTGGAGGTTTACTGGTTAACTGGTACTGATACCTGTTTCGAGCAACTTTGTACTGACGTTGAAATGGAGGTATGTCCAGAACCTTGTGCCTTTGATGGCAGTATTGGTTTCGATGTTGATCCTGACAATTGCATTTACGATTTCTTCGTGCTGAATGCACCCGCCAATGTCATCAACTATACCTGGACCGCTACTGCTCCCAATATGAATCCAATTGTAGGATCACCCAACGGCCCGAGCACTGGTATTACCCCTTTGGAAACGGCTGTGCACACCATTTGTGTGACAGTGAGCTGGCTCAATGGCAACGACACTTGTACCGAGCGGATTTGCCGCAGGGTGGAGATGACGTCTTGCGGAAGCGACTGCAAATTCGAAGGCGAGTTGGAAGTAGGCTTTGACGATGAAAAATGCCTCTACCAGTTTGCTTTAGGCAATGCACCCGCCAATGTGATCAGCTACAACTGGACGGTGAGCGCACAGAATACGAGTCCAACGATTCAGCCGAATGCAGGTGCCGCCATGATTGGCATCAGCCCCCTGGAAACGGGAGTGCACACCATTTGTGTAACCGTGACCTGGACCGATGGAGCAGATACTTGTAGGGAGCGCATTTGCTACCGCGAAGAACTGAAACGTTGTTCTGATCCATGCGAATACCAAAGTGCCATCGGTTTAGCGATTGATCGAGAAACCTGTGAGCACAAAGTGTTCTTACAATCTGTGCCCAGTGCAACTACGGTGAACTATTCCTGGTCCATTGCCGGGCCAAACGGCCAACCCGTTTCCTTTACCGGAGCAGGCAATCAACAGAGCGATAGCTTCTTCCCACAAGGGTCGGGTACTTACGAGATCTGTGTGTTGGTATCGTGGGTGATAGACGGCGAAAAGTGTGAGCGAGAAATTTGTCAGAAGTTCCGTTTGGAAGGCTGCAAAGGTTCCGACTGCAAATTCGAAGGCGAGTTGGAAGTAGGCTTTGACGATGAGAAATGCCTCTACCAGTTTGCGGTAGGCAATGCACCCGCCAATGTGATCAGCTACAACTGGACGGTGAGCGCACAGAA
>CALCCE010000107.1 GCA_937899835.1 uncultured Flavobacteriales bacterium
GGTAGTGGCATTGTATCAATCGACTGCGCTGGTGAGCAATGAGGCCATCGGGCACTATCCTTTTTCGGGAAATGCCAACGATGCCTCGCCCAACGGAAACGATGGAGCCATTTTTGAAGCGCAACCGGTTGCCGACCGGTTTGGGAATGCTGATGCTGCTTTCGAATACGATGGCGTAAATGACTCTGTATTCATACCCAATATTTTCAATATAGCGCCTACTCAGTTTTCGGTGAGTTGGTGGATGTACAACGACAATATCACCACTTCTAATGCTACTCTGAAAGGTGAAACTGATTGGGGTGGATTTGTATTTCATACCCAATCGAATGGTGGAGTTTATGTAGGAACCGACATTCCTACCCGGATAACGCCAACCGAAACAGGTCCGAATGTAGTTTTACTCAATACATGGCAACACTTTGTTTTCACCTATGGTGGTGGTACAGGAACGCTCTATGCCGATGGAGCGGTGGTGTTTTCTAAATCGGGTATGGCTTTGCCACAAGCCTGGAATGGATTGGGTACTTGGGGGAGTTTCGATAATAGCAATGGCTCCCTTAACGGTCGTTTGGATGATTTGTTGGTTTACGACCGTGTCTTATCGGCTTGTGAGGTAGAAGACTTGTATGAAGCGCCCAATCCACAGCTTAACACCGCTACTGGTTGTAGCCCTATTACCAGCCAGATACCTACCAGTGGATTGAAAGTGCATTACCCCTTTAGCGGAGACGCACAAGACGCCAGTGCAAGCAATTACGATGGCTTGCTCACGGGAAATCCAGCCTTGATAGCTGATCGTTGGGGAAGTGATAGTAGTGCTTATGACCTCAATGGTTCGAGCCAATACATTACCATTGATGGAGGAGCCGAAACGTTTACCGAGTATTCGGTTTCGGTATGGTTTAAAACCACACAATCTACCTTTAGCCCAAGCTGGCGGGCAGGAATCATCTTTAGCGGAAATCATGCAGGGACCAATCGCTTAGGGCGGCCCAATATTCACATTGAAGATGGCGGAACCCTGCGGGTGACGGGTGGTTATCCTGGTGGTTGTTGCTATCCTGAAATTGTTACGCCCACCAGTTTCGCGGATGGGGAATGGCATTTGGCTACGGCCAATTTCAACGACAACATCAATGCCTTTGAGCTTTATGCAGATGGCCAATACATCGGAGCCGATACTTCGGCTACCTGGCCGCTTTTTATGGAAAATCTGGGTACGAACAACAACACGCTTTCCATTGGCTACCGCAACGGCAACACGCAATATTTCAATGGTAGTGTCGATGATTTCCGCATTTTCAACCGACAGTTAGACGCTTGTGAAGTGATGGCCCTCTATCTTGAAGGTATGGAGGAAGGCATTTCTGCCCCCGAAAGCTTTGTACCAGGTAGTGTAGCTCAATTGACTGTGGGGCGCACCAACAGCCAATACCAATACCGGTTAGTAGATGCTGGTTCAGGTAATCCTATTGGCAATGCTTTTAGTGGTACCGGTGGTGATCTCTTATTAATCACTGCACCTCAGAATCAACCGCTTAATGTACAGGTAGAGGTAACTGATTCCAATTCTTGTTGCACCTATTTGAGTGCTCCAATAGCTTTGGATACCAATTCGAATGCCAATCAAAATTCCCTGTTTTTTGATGGTGATGACGATTATGTGAGTATTGGTGTTCCCAGTGGCATTGCTCCCAATGGTAGCCATAGTTTCTCTTTTTGGACGAAGTACAAGCCCGATGGTTGTAGCGATCAAAACGTGATTATTGGAGAGTTTAATGCTCCTGAAACCAACCATCAGGCCTTGCATTATGGCTATCGAGAGTGCGTTACCGGATGTCCTACCGGAGATTGTATGGGCATGGACTTCTTTGGAAACTCGGTGTTCACGGCTCCGAATACCGATTCGACCTGGGCTCACTGGTTGGTTACCTATGATGCCAATACGCTGGAACGCGAAATCTACCTAAACGGAGCTTTAGTAATGAGCGATGTAGCGGCCTCGGCCTATGTTGGGGATTTTGATTTGCTCTTTGGGTCACAGAAATACATTACTACCAATTTTACCCGTTTTTGGTCAGGACATTTGGACGAGATCACCATGTGGAATACTGCGCTGGATTCGGCTGCCGCACAAACACTTTATACTTGTCCGATCGATACTTCGTTGCCGGGCTTGGTTTCTTATTGGAATTGTGATGAAGGTAGCGGCTCTATATTGCACGATCTGATGCCTGCTGCCAATCATGGAACCATTGTTGGGCCCATTTGGAGCAATCAGATTCCTTATCAGACTTGTCCTCCGGTTGCTTGCGGTGTAAGTGCGAATTATTCGGTTTCTGCCACTACCATCTGTGCTGGTGATTCGGTGTTGGTGGTAGATGAGTCGCAGCAAGCGGCTGTTGCAGAATGGTTCGTGGATGGTGTTTCTATGGGTACTTCAGATAGCCTTTGGTTGCCTTTTATCACCGATGGAACGTACGAAATTGCTTTGGTGGCTTTTGAAACAGGATGTACCGATACCGCTACGCAAAACCTTAGTGTAAACGCCCTGCCCAATGTGCAGTTTGCACCCTTACCAGCAGTGTGTGAAGATCAGGTGATCATAGGTTTGAGTGGAGCCACTCCATCCGGAGGTCAATTTTCGGGTACGAACGTATTCGCGTCATTGTTTGTGGTTCCAACTCCGGGTAGCTATCCCATAACTTATACTTACATCGATTCTAATGGGTGCGTGGATTCCGCAATGGCCATCCAAGTAGTGAATGCTCCACCTACCGTAAGCCTCACTTCTCAAGGTGCCATTTGTTCCAATCAGGATTCTTTGGTTCTTTCAGGTGGAACGCCATTGGGTGGTAGCTTTTCTGGCCCAGGGGTAGTTGGAAATACCTTAGTCACCAACGTGGTTGGAACTGGACCAACTCCAGTTTATTATGCTTACACCGATTCCAATGGTTGTACGGCGAGTGATACGGCGAGCTTGCAGGTGAATCTTGCTCCTCTGGTTTTCCATTTGGGGTTGCCCGATGCTTGTGAAGGTCAATTTCCGATTGTATTGAACAACGGTTTTCCGAGTGGTGGTGCCTACTCTGGGTTAGGAGTTAGTGGCCCATTTTTCGATCCACAAGTTACCGGCATAGGAACTTTTACCATTACCTATGTATTTACCGATACCAACGGCTGTTCTGGTCAGGATTCTATTCAGGTTATGGTTCATCCTAATCCAACGGTAACACTTACAGCTCCTTCAGATTTTTGCATTGATGCGTCTCCCATGCCTATACCAGTGAGCCCCATAGGCGGAAATTTTTCGGGTAATGGCTACTTTAATGGGAGCTTTTATCCTGGCCTTGCCGGAGTAGGTACCCATCCTTTGGTTTATTCTTTTATCGATTCGAACGGTTGCTCGGCCTCGGATTCTGCTCAGGTAATGGTGAATGCGATGCCGGTGGTGAGTCATACTACGCTTCCATCTGTTTGTATTCAAGGCGCTCCCTTGTTGTTAACGGGAGGTATGCCATTAGGTGGTAGTTACCAGGGAACAGGCGTAAATGGGGTAAGTTTTGACCCAAGTGTGGCCGGGGCAGGCACCGCCTCGCTAAGCTACTCTTATGTGGACTCAAACGGTTGTTCTGATAGCATCCCGCTAACTATCCAGGTGCAGAACGCTCCCATAGTAAGCTTTTTACCTTTAGATGATCTTTGTGATAACGGTGTCATTGAGTCCTTTAGTAGCCGAGCTCTGCCTACCGGCGGAGTTTTCTCTGGGAATGGAATTGTTGATCCCAGTGGTATTTTTGATCCATCGGCTGCTACTACAGGAGTACAAAACATCACCTATACTTTTACCGATAGCTTGGGCTGCAGCAGTAGCGCAAATCAAAGTTTTGACCTATGGCCTTTGCCCTTAGTGGACATTGGTAACGATACCAACATCTGCGCTGGTGAAGTCCTTACCCTTGACGCAGGTTCCGGATCGCAGCTCTATTTGTGGTCGACCAATGAAACCTCATCAAGCATCAATGTAGATCAGGCAGGAAATTATAGTGTATTTGTCACTGATTTTAATGGTTGTGAAAACCGAGATTCTATGGTAGTAGGCATCTATCCATTGCCATTACTTGATCTTGGGCCAGATACTACCAGTATAAGTGGTGCTCCTGTAGCATTCAATGTCCCGGGTTTTGTTCAGTACAATTGGTCGGATGGCAGCAACATGGCTCAGACTTCTGTAGCTATTACTACTAACCTTAACCTGATGGTGACAGATGCAAACGGCTGCCAGGCCAGCGACACGGTGTATGTTGAGATTTGGCCAACCGGCATCTCCACCAATGCTTCTGCGGCACTGGTTAAAGTTTTCCCCAATCCGTCGGACGGCCACTTCGTGGTAGAGCTAACTGGATGGGCCGGTGCTTCACTACCTGAATTTCGTGTTTGGAATGCCAAAGGTCAGTTGGTAAAAACTGGTCGGGTTACCTATGAGCAAACACCAGTTGATCTCAGCAACGAAGCTCCTGGTCAATATTGGCTCCAACTCAGCAATGGTGAGCAGCATTGGTCTACGGTATTGATACGGCATTGAAAATGATAATGATTCTATTGTTTTGCATTGAATTCAAACTGCATTAGATTTAACTAATTTTTACCAAAAAAATGCGAATAATTCGCTTTTGTATCCATTTAATATTGTTTTGTGTTTTTATTTGGTTGGTATTTGAGAATTCTTCACATTTTTGTACATTAGTGGAAATTTTGTGGAGAGATTATGCTCGTTGAATTTAGTGTTGGGAATTATTTATCCTTTAAGGAAGTAGAAACTCTTGATTTTACTGCAACAAGAATAACTGAGTATAATAAGAACGTTTGGCAAAATTTTAATGGTCAAAAGTTGCTCAAAAGCGTTGTTGTATATGGTGCAAATGCTAGCGGGAAAAGTAATTTGGTTAAGGCTTTAACCACAGTTCGTGATCTGATCTTGTATTCTTCAGATGGTAATTCCTCAACATATCTTCCAATAATACCATTTCTTTTAAGCACTAATTCTTCTAAGCAAACTTCGGTATTTGAGGTCATTATCATTGCTAATGAAAGGTGCTATCGCTACGGGTTTGAGGCCGACAAGGAAAGAATTCATGGAGAATGGTTATTTGAGCGAAAAGGCTCCAGAGAAAAAACCTTGTTTACCCGAGATCAGAACCAATTTGACATTGGAGCAGGTTTAAAGGAAAGGTCTAATTTAGAGCAACTGACCAGACCAAATGCATTATTTCTTTCTGTTCTTGATAAATTTAATGAACCAATTGCTGGTTCTATTATCCATTGGTTTACACAGTTTGTCCCTTTATCAGGTTTAGGTCATGAATCACATAAATTGACTACACTCGATCTGTTGGATCAAAAGGGTATCGGTAAGGCTATTTTAGATTTTTACAAAAATTTAGATCTGGGTTTTCATGGGATAATCACCCAAACTATAGATTCTCAAGGCAGCCGAGAGTTTCAGTCCTTCGACTTGGAGGTGCACGAGCCTCAACCAGAAATCCGAAATCCGAAACGTGATGTTAAAGTATTCACACTTCACGATCTATACAATGAAGATCAAGATAGGATAGGAGAGGTAGAATTTTCTTTGGGTAAACAAGAATCTCAAGGAACTAATAAGATTTTTAATATCGCTGGTCTGATTTTTAAAGTTTTGTCTCAAGGAGGTGTATTGGCTATTGATGAGCTGGATACAAGTTTGCACCCCCTGCTAACTCTGGAAATCATAAAGTTGTTTCGATCGCCTGAGGCTAACCCGCGAAGTGCACAGCTGATTTTTACTACCCACGACACCAACTTATTAACCTACGGTAGGTTTAGAAGGGATCAAATTTATTTTACCGAGAAGGACCAATACGGAGCAACCCATTTATACTCATTGATAGAATATCGTGAGCAAGGGCAAGGTACAATCAGGAAGGATCGAAGTTTTGAAAAAGATTATCTTGAAGGACGATATGGAGCTGTCCCATTTCCTGGAAAAGTTCAAGATATCATTGAGAAATGGCAGGGAGAAAGTTTAAAAGATTAGGCAAAGGAAGAAAAAGACACGGTCGAAAGATATTAAAGTATTTCCTCATAGTTTGTGAAGGGCAAAAAACTGAACCTCATTATTTCAAAGGATTAAAGCGTCAATTGAGCAAAGGCGTTTTAAGACAAATTGAAATAGACATCCGAGGCATTGGAGCAAATACCCAAAGCTTAGTTAAAAAGGCACTTGAAATCAAATCGGAAATTGAATTCGATACTACGCGTCCTATCGACCAAGTTTGGGTTGTTTTTGACCGCGATAGTTTTAAAAAACAGCAATTTAATCAAGCAGTTGCATTTTGTGAACAAAAAAGCCCATTGATAAATGCTGCCTGGAGTAATGAGGCCTTTGAGCTATGGTATTTGCTCCACTTTGATGATCATCGGTCTGCA
>CALCCE010000108.1 GCA_937899835.1 uncultured Flavobacteriales bacterium
TTGATGCCTGATAGGAATGGTGGTAGCCACCGGTATGGGTTTAATGGTATGGAGCGTAATGATGAAATGGAAGGAAGTGGGAATAGTTATATTACCTACTTTAGAATTCTTAATTCCAGATTAGGCAGGTGGCATAGCCCTGATCCTGAATCACATAAGCTCCCAAACAAATCCCCATATCAAACATTTTCTAACAACCCTATAATATACATTGATCCAGCAGGAGATACAGATTTTTATAATAGGCAAGGTGACTGGATTGGAACAGATGGGGATCCAAAAACTTCAGATATTAAAGTCGTAGTAAAGGATAAAAAACTCGCTAAAACTATAACCAAAAATTCTTTGAAAGGTCTAAAATATACTCAGGAAATTAATTCCGCACAGATTTTTCAACTACCAGCTGATCAAGTATTGAAGGAAGGAATGCAAGTTCTTAATCGAACATTGAAACCAACAAGTCAAGAATCTTCATCTAATCCTCAGTTCATTCCTGACACGAAAGGCGGTCTCCATGAAGAAGGATCCCAGTTCACACAAGATCTTTCGGAAAAGAAACAGCTTGAACCAGGAAGTGCTTCTACCACAAATTCAACTGGTCAAGCTGCAAAAATAAAATTTGATCGAGATCAAAAGTTTGAGAATGGTATCAGTATACATTCTCATCCAACAAAAATTATCGTCAAAGGAAAAGGAAATAGTATATATACAGGAGAAATCCACACTAACGGATCACTTTCGCTTGGCGATGACCAAGTATTTAGATTTTTTTCCCTCAACATTATTGTAGGAAGGCTTGGTTCGTTTTCATTTGATGCATACAACCAAAATTATAAATCTGATCCGAGGCCACTTGGTTTCGCATTTTACGCCAAAAGGACACTAGTGCTAATGATTGGCAAAGAGGCAATACAAAAGATAATTTCAGGTAAACAAGGTAAAACCTATGAAAGGTACACAAATGCGAAGAAAAGCTAATTATTTAATTATATTATTTTTCACATTCTTATTGTGTCACAATGCTAAAGCACAAACAACCTCAGTATCTCTCAATGGAAGAGACATAACTAAGGCGGTCATTATATATAAGGGCAATGATTTATCGCAAAAGGAAGAAAATTATATATTAATAATAAAATACAAAAGAGCCTTTTTCACCTGCCCCTATGTTGAAAATCTAAACAAATATAAAATTCAGATCATTAAAAACTCAATCCTTAAAAGACGAATGAAGGGGAAATATGAGATTTACCTCAGGGATGGAGAAGCTGTTGTCTACTCAAATGAAAAAATGATGCAGAAACACTACACCCCTCCAATGAAAAACACCAAGAAAACCAATTAGCTTATAATTCGATTCATTTTCTTGGATGGTTAACGAGCTAATTTTATCTAAATTATCCACGGCACATTACCAGAAAATGTAAGCGAGGTGATTCGTACGATTACGAGCACCAAACCCAACCTGGAGTTAAGTTACGATGGTTTGGGCAACCGCATTGCCAAGATTGTGAAACCTAAGGAAACCAACGGCAGCTTAAAACCGGCCAACGAATGGACTACGACCTACTATACCCGTGATGCACAGGGCAATGTGATGGCCACTTACGCACATGAATATGCAGATCACGATCCCTCGGGTGCGGTGATTTACAATGAGTATTATAACCTTGGGGAGCACCACTTGTATGGTTCCAGCCGCTTAGGATTGAAGAATGGCGGGGATTTTGCTACCTTGCAATTCATCCAACATCAATCGGGAAATACCCCTGTTGTTATGCCTGTCAATTCGCCCTCTTCTACTGACCTCTGCCGCTCGGTTGGTCGCAAAGCCTATGAGCTATCGAATCACCTGGGGAATGTTTTAGTGACGGTTTCGGATCGGAAGCTGTTAGAAGATGGAAATTCTGATGGCAGTAATGACTATGCTGTTGCTGCGGTGAGTTCCTATTCCGATTATTATCCTTTTGGATCTTTGATGCCGGATAGGCATGGTGGTAGCCATCGGTAGGGGTTTAATGGTATGGAAAAGGATGATGAGGTGAAAGGGAGTGGCAATAGTTATGATTTTGGAGCGCGGTTGTATGATGCCAGGTTGGGGAGATTTCTGAGTTTAGACCCCAAATCTGCTCATTTCCCTTGGCAAAGTCCACTTGTATTTGCGGCTAATAATCCAATTGCTTTTATCGATTATAAAGGAGAAAGCCCTGGCGATCCCCCTCCACCAGGTCACACTGGTTTAGCTGGACTATATATCACTCGTACAGTTATTTATGTTGATGGTGTAAAAGTACCTTCGAGAAGAAATAAAGTGACGGGAGAAAATTATGAAGAAGGTGAATTCGCAGTAAAAGGAGATATAACAAAGTCTACTAGAGTATCTACAATAACAAGAATCGTTATTTACCACACAAATAAAAATACTGGACCAGATAAGCCATTTATTGTTAAATATGAAAATGAACCATCGGATCCATTAGAGTTAAAAACTACTTCAGCCCCTGGGGTAACGAGTTATAAAAACTATTTAGATGGATTGGGACAAGATTATAGCTTTAGAGACGACGATGGCTCGGTAGATCAATTTATTGAAAGAAATGAAGGGGTTTTGGGAGAAGACTCAAATGTTGGAACGGTAAATATTGTCTACCGCACCAACAGCTCTGAATTCACTGATTTACAGACAAAAAACATAAAATCACTAACTAGGAAAATTAAATCCAGGCTTAGAAAAGAGTACGGCAGAGATCTAAAAGTAAATGTAGCATTCGTTACGAACGCTGACCCTCAAATTGGAGCTGTAACGTTAGAATCTGCAATAAAGATTTATGAAGTTGTTGGAAAATACAAAGAAACCTATGAGCAAGCCCAAGAAAATGACTCCGAAAGATAAGTTAATTAGATTTGTAGCATTCTTTTTAATTAACGTTGTTTTTCAAGCAAGCGTTATTGCCAACGATAAGCACGGTGCCTTTCCTTATTTTGATTTCAAACCAGATTCAGTATTTGATAAAAAGTGCCTCTTTGATGGGAAAGAAGTCAATCTCTACCATAAAAAGGTCAATGAATCGGATAGAGAGAGATTTCTTGATAAAGAATTTCAAGAGATTGTTAAAAATCTTGATGATGGAGCTTGGATAATTCTTTACAAAAACAATCAAGAACCAGGAAAAGTCTTCTTGATGTTTGAAGTTAAAAGCAAGTTTTTGAACGGCCAATACAAAGAGTACCACCCAAGTGGATTGGTTAAGGTATTAAGAAGCTATGAGAATGGTAAAAAGGAAGGCATTTTTGCTCTATGGTCACAGGAGGGTTTGTTGGCTAGTGTAATGGTTTTTAACAAAAATATTGCCCAAGTGGACCTATCCCTAAACAGAGAAGGGAAGGTTGAAGCTCAAACAAACCACTATGGAAGAAACCCTAGTACAAAGGTTTTGAAAAGACCCAAAAGGTTAAAAAAGCAATATAGGTATCTTTTAAATTTTTCTGAAAAGTTACCTCCTTTGGATTGTTCTACATAACACTGTAATCCGGGGCACATCACAAGGGCACAACACCAAAAAAACGCTGGAAAAATCATTCTCAAATTAGGGAAACATCAACTGAAAGCGTATCAAAGGGAGTTCCCCCAAACAAGATTTTCGATATAAATATTGAATCCAGAAAAAACCGAATGAAAAGAAAAAGCCAAAGGATTCTTTTTGATCCATTGACTTTTTCTTTTTCGTTTAACCCAATACAAAACTTACATCGACCGCTCCGGTTGGCCATGGCCCGCCCTACTCGAGCCATTCGATACTTTTTGGCCACATCAACCAATTCCACCTTATGACCAGCATAAGCTTCAGCCGGTGTTATGCCTTTCAACTGGTGGTGTGGCCGCACTGCGTTAACATCATGAATAACTGGCCGGAAACAGGTAGCGGTATTTGATCAGCTGGTTGGCCGCCTCGACCATGCTGTTTGAAAAGGCGATGTCTTCCAAAGCCAATTTGCGCCTCATGCGCACCACCTTCTCCCTTAAAAAAAGCATCAACGGTGCAGTTGACGTTTCCTGGACCACCATCGGTGATCAGGTCAATGGACAGCTCCTACCCACCAGACCGCGCCCCTTGGCCCTGGCTGCGCATAAGGTCGCCACACAGCCCACCGCTGACACACGACCAGAAATGCGCCAGGACAAGATTTTTCGAGAATAATTGTCCACCACAATATAAAGGTAGTTGCGAACCCCATCTCCTGTTTTGTTGATCGTGATGTCTGCGTGCCAATACTGGTTGGGTAGATTGGCTCTCAGGCCTGGCTTAGGCGGTGGTTTGGCGCACCTTGGCCGGTGCAGGCCGAAGAGTTTGCGGTAGCGGTACCAAGTCTGTAACGATGCGATCACCTGCCCTTGCCGGGCCGCCCAATGGGCGATGCTGGCCACCGGCCAGTGGGTAAGGTTTGGGTCGGCCAAAAGCCTACACATTGCACCCACTTCCAATCGGATAAACTAACAGGGACACCTATCTCATGAGTATAGGGATCACGACCCAACTAGTGGAGTCAATTTAAAATAAGTATGCAACCATAGCCTACACTACTTGTATGGTTCCACCCGCTTAGGTCTGAAACATGTCGGGTATTTTGCTACATTGCATTCATCCATCATCAATCGGGAAATATCCCCATTGTTATGCCTGTCAATTCGCCCTCTTCTACTGATCTATGCCGCTCGGTTGGTAGAAAAGCTTATGAGCATATGAGTCATTCGGTCAATGCACTGGTAATGGTTTAGGATTTGAAGCTCTTGTAGGATAGCAATGCAAAAATAAGAACCTCAAAAAATGGTAAATTATCTCATAATAAAAACCAGGCAAATTGTAGAATATGAAAAAACAGTTAGCAACTGTAAAACTTTGGCAAAGTAGTCTTTTTTTCATATTCATAGCATTAACTCTATGGAGCTATAAGCTGTTAGTTATAATTAAAATGAAATTCCACCCAGATGCCTTTTTCAGCTGGCATGCAACGCTAATTGAGTTACTTATTTACCTGATTACCGGGCTTTTATCGGGGTTTGTTTTTTTTATACTAATAAGAGCTACTCTGAGGATAGTATAAATCAATAGAAAACATTAAAACCCCACCTCGATTCATCATTGGAAAAGCCAAAAAGAAAAAAAACAAACTAAATGCGCTTAAATTGGGTTTCAGGAAAGCTCTAAAAACAACAATAAACTTGGAGCTCTATCGAAACCTATGCTACATTTGGGAGAAGGTTTAGACTCAGTAGGATTTTGCGTCCAAACTGGCCTGATGGATGCACCAATCGTGCCAAAATTGCTGGTGTTGAGGTGACTGTTACTGGCAACCGAACACCAATCTCAACGTCCCAAACGACTGATACACGGAGTTTTAGCAGTAATATACCATGAGACAAACACTAATAGCACTGCTACTTTATACTATAGTAGGATGTAAGGTTTTTTATTCCAGCACAAAAAAAGATGTTGATTATATCTTCTATCAAAACACCAGGTCAATTACCATAAACGGTGACACAATTAGACATCATTCGTATCAAAACATCGTTTACTGCCAAAAAGAGGAGTGCATTTTCACAACACAAGGAGCTTTCTTATTCAAAACCAATCTCAATCCGCTCAAGTTAGATTCCATCAAATATGCAGAGATAGATAGTGCAGATGGTTTTTATTTAGATGACTCTCGGGATATTATTGTGGCTTGGCAGAAAGCTGGAGAAGGTGTTTTTGAATCTTACTATGTCGATAATATTGAAAACTATATCCATTATTTCTTGAGAAGACCTGACATTGAGGACATTTCGTATTCCCCAAAATTCGGTTTAATTTTCATATTAAGTAATTTCTACATAAACAATTATACTTTGTCGATTTACCCAATGGATTGGAACAAAAGAACTTTAAATAAGACTTTTAAAAAAAATGAGAAAAACATTCCTATCGGGGAAAATTCTAAAATTATTAAAGTAGAAGAGGAATGGATTTTAGTTGGCAACCCCAATACTGGTAAAATGTCAAAAATATATATTAATGAACACTAAGAAAAATTTAACATTTGTAAGCAGGATGCACAACCAGAAAACGCTGGAAAAATATCCCCAAATATGGGAAAAAAATTTTCTAAAAGCGTACGAATGATATTTTCCTAAAATACGCTTCTCGATGTAAATACTGATCCAAGGAAAAAACACAGATAGATAAAGCCAAAGGATTCCTTTTGACCTATTATCGTTTTCTTTTTCGATTACCCAAGCCAAACCTTGCATCGACCGCTCCGGTTGGCCTTGGCCGGTTTTACCCTATCCTTTTGATACTTTTTGACCACATCAATATACTCTACCTTTTGACCAGCATGAGCTTTGACTAGTTTCTATCTTTTTCGCTGATAAGGTAGCCACATTTCGTTGCTTGAAATAAAGACCCCAATGCTCGGGGCATGAGCGCTTCCAACTGTAGACGCGGTCCCCTCTTCTGGCCCATTCCATGGTCAGGTTTTTAGTATTTTAGCTAATGTTGAACACCAACCCGAAGGAACTCAAAACACTATGCCCTTAGCTACATCCCCCACCAGGCATTTATGCTATCCTTTTTGCCGGAGGGCAGATAGTATTTGGTGCCTTAGAATTTGTTGGATGATCATTATCAATTGCCTCACCTTCTTTGCATATCCTCAATTGCCACAGTTTCTCTTTCCTTCGGAATCAGGTGAAAACATCGCAGGGGATAAGTTTTTTAACTTTATCAAAGGAAAAATTGATTCAGTCAATCATGCAGAATTTGACTCTACTAATAACTTGATTGTAAGAAATGAAAAATTATATATTTTACAGCAAAAATATGTAGAGAAAGAAAATACTTTTGTTGAATTTAAAATTTTCAAGGTTAGTGATTCAACTCTTATCCATCAGGGGACTCTCCTAAATTACCTTCCGCATGGAAAATTCATTTCCATGAGTGGGAACGACACGCTGGAAGTTTGTCATTTCGAGAATGGTAATAAAGAAGGATTGGAGACCATCACAGTTGCACAAGATATATGTAAAGTAAATCAATATGTAAAAGGAAAGTTGACGGGGGTTTCCAAAACATTTTACAAGAATACAGGAGTGGTAATTGAGACCACAACTTATACTAATGGGTTAAAAAACGGCCTTGATGCTGGATATTTTCCAACCCCCGATAGAAATTTGAAGTATGCCCAATATTATTCCCACGGAGAATTAGTTAATCAAAATCTATATTTTTTTCATCCTGACGGTACACTGTTTGCTACCGGACCAATTAAAAATGGAGTTTACCATGGATGGTTCAAAGAATACAATACAGACGGTACACTAACCAAGAAAATCAAGTTCAGAAAGGGTAGGAAGATTAAAGAGAAACACTATTAGCTATTTAAAGCTATAAGCAGGGTAGGTGCACATCACCAAAGCGGGTTAACGTTTTAAAGCGCACACCGTAAAAAGATTATATTGTCATGGTCATTATTGGATAAAAATCAATTCATTTTAGCGGCACATCACCAGAAAACACTGGAAAATCAGTCCCATATTGAGGAGACCAATTACTGAAAGCGTATGAAAGGTTTTTTCCTAATACAAGTGTTGGAAAAATAGTTAGATCAAGTGCAGAAAATAGTTATTAATAGATTATTTTGGTTCACAGCGTTAGCTGTGGCAATTACTAGCTGTAAACCAAACATTAATGATTTTGACTTTGCTGGAAAAAAACATGGGATCTGGCTTGATACTAATGAATACGACGGATCTATAACAAAACAACATTGGATAAATGGATACAAAGTCGGAGAATGGGTAACAATCGATTCAATAGGAGACACTATGAGAATCAATTTCTTTGCTCCTATTAATGAACCACTTTCTGGAAAGAAAAGACATGCAATAAAAACAAAATATTATAGTTTAAAAACTAAATCTCCTCTTTACGAAGAACTCTACATAGATAGAGTTCCTGTAGAGGCAATAGTAATAGACACCGCTGCATATCTCTCTGAAAACGTTCTAAATTACACAGAACATCAATATCCTTATTCTTATAGTTATGCTGTTAATGGTAATCATATCTATGGGTATACCTGTAGAAAATGTCATTATCTCTACGATACCAGTGGCATAGGCGTTATTGAGGAATTCGTTGGATATCCTGTTCAAAGAGAGAAATCTATAGCTTACCTTAACAATGAGAATGACTCTTTATATAACTACTATCACATTTCATTCCGCTTCCTAACATCAGATAGCAAAAAGGCACTTGTTGCATTTTTTGAGGATCCATTCAATCCTAACAATGTCATTCCTTAAATTTTCTGCAAACAACCACTTTTTATGTGCAGCTTACTTTCAAAGTAGTAGTAGCGCCATTCGTTTTTTATCTTATATCCTTTTTAGCAGACACGGGAAATATTTTAGAATTGAATATTTTGATTACACTGTTGCGATTTCAGGATACTATCCTGAGCTTTACAATGAGGACTTCGTTCAAATACAGGATTATATTTTATACTTTCCTGAACAGGGCCGATTGACAATCCTGTACAACGGTGGAATTCTTTATACAGTTGACAACCCATAATTTTTACCTAAAACAACATTATCGGTTTGAGTGTAGAACATATCAGATTCGCGAACTAAGCCTAAAGGTCACCAGACTTCGTTTCCAGAAGATTAACGACTCTACTTTCACAACAATACAATGAATAGGACTATTCGATTAATAGCGGTTGCAAGCCTGGTGCTGAGTATCTGCTCCTTTGTTGTGCAACAACCAACGTTGGACGCATGCAACTGCCCCTTAAAAGGGGGAAAGTTGTCCTTTTTGCGACCTGCGCACTATACGAAACCCTCAGGCTGGTGGTACATAACTCCTTCAAAGAATAAAATGGTTTATAGCATTGCCGAGGGAGTGGTCATCAATGTTAATCCCACTTTAGGCGATATAGTTCTTAAAACACTGGAAGGAGATAGCTATTTTGAATTCCGCCTCCTGGATACAGTTTTCGTTGCTTCCTCGCAACACATCAATGAAGGAGAGGCATTAGGAACAATGGGGGATTTGTTTCCAAAACTGTTGTTTAGAAAAAGAAATGTCACCACGAACGAATACGATCATACCTTGATGGATCAATTCTGCAAATGCTCCACTCCGAGTCAATATCTGGATAAGAATTAGTACTTGAGTAGACCAAGTCAAAGTATGTTACCACTTGCCGGCACGCTCCCATTTCCTTTATCTCATCCGTTATTGGCAACCACCTCCGGCTACTGTTGCCCAAGTGGAATCGGACAAAAGGCAACACACAAAGTCTGGCAACACTCTGCGCTTGGCAACACTCAATACTTGGCAACAATCCACGCTGGGCAACACGCTACAATGGGCAACGCTATAGGCTGGGCAACGCCTTGCCGTTGCCAAACCACTACGGTCAAAATAAAACTGCCCTCCGCGCGGTATTTTCGCTTGGAGGGCAGTAGTCCTGCTCAATCAGGAGGACTAAAGGATGCGCCTTAAAAAACTTGGAACCCATCTGGCGGCCACCTTTTGTAAGTTTTCAGCGGCCATGGGGTTGTTTTCCTGGCGGTGCACATCTTTTGATAGGAGGCGTTCCTTTGTCCTTATTATGAGGTACGAGTGGTCGTTGGATGCCCGTCCGCCAGCTCCCGCCATTGCGCGTGGCAAGGGCGGGAACTATTGGCGGGCACCTGATAAAATCCTAATCTAAAAGTTTAGGAATGAAGCGATGTTTAGTCAACAAGAATCGCATCAATGGCCGCCACAAGGTCGGTCCAATACTGCGACATATAGCTGGCTTCGTCTACAGCACCTTGCTCAACGTAGGCATTCTCATTGGAGATGGCACTCGAAGATGAAAGGTAGTCTTTGAGTCGCGTTTCCGCTTCTTCAATGGCCTTGTCTTGCTTGTCTACCGAATCGCTGTATCCGCCGGAGACCAGGTCGTCCCGGATGCCTTTCGCATCGGCTACTGCCGCCTCCAGGTGGCTCAAAACGGTAGCGTCTTCGTCTTGACGCTCCAAGCGGTTACTCAAACGGTTTTCTCGACTGGCCGATTCAATTTTGGCCGATTTGGCCAGGGTGCGAAACTTCGCACGCATTTCAATCAATTCCGCATTGGGAATTTCATTCAGATTCTTCAACATAATTCAAAACTTATGGTAGTTAAAAACAGCTTCCGTTCTTTCTTTACATCCTTGGGAAGTACCGGATGTCATCCTTTAGCCCGGTCGTGTTTCATAAGCCATTCAGTTTTAATTGGTTTTTATTTGACGTTGTAGACCCGGTTCCACAAATCGCCGTAACTTTTACAAGGGCTCAACTCGATCAGGCGTTGTACATACCTGGATTTGGGCCGCCGGGTGCCGCGCTCCCATCGATGGAGGGTGGAGACGTTTACGCCAAAGTGTTGGGCAAATCCCCGTAACGATTCTTCACGGTGGTGTCGGACGTACCGAAACAGCTTGGCGATGTATTGATGTTTAGACATGGTTCAAAAATGGTTTTAGTGAACGTAGAGTGGTTGGAACCTTGTCTGCTCTAAACAACCGGAAAACACTCCACTTTATTATTCCGTCTTTTCGTCCAAAGTGCCTGCAATTGCTGGATTTCTCAACCTCAAAGTGGTGCGTTTGTGTTGCCTTTTTTGTGGCGAAAAGCAAGGCACAAACAGCTTGCCTTGCGCAAGTAGGAATGGGTGAACGGTAGCAAATGATAAAAGAGTGGCCGTGGTAATTTACCAGATGGTGTTGCCACTGATTTTGGCAACACTTCGAAGAAACCTAGTAGAAATACGGTAAAAGTAGTGCATTGGGTGAGTGAAAATACGGTCAAAAAAAATTTTATTTTTCTTGATTTTTTTTTGAAATCACTTCGTCAACTTTTCATTTTAAGCAGGAATTTGGATCGAAACTCGATGGCGCAGCGGTAAAAGCCGGATGCTTTTTACCCCATTCTTGGGTAAAACCCTAACCAGGGAGTGAGCTTCTCCCCCAACATCACATGAAAACTGGTGCCCCCAATGGCATTTCGCAAAGCGCAGGATGCCCTGCTTCCTCCCTGCCAAAACTTGGAAAAAGAAAACCAAATTACCTAAACCTTGGGCAACAGGGAGTCGATACGGTTGCCCGAACTTAAAAATGAAAAAGGCAACACTTCATGCTGGTCAACGCCTTGCGGTTGGCAACACGCTATACCTGGCAACACTTCAAGCTTGGCAACACTTCAAGCTTGGCAACACTTCAAGCTTGGCAACACTACTTCATTGGCAACGCTACTTCATTGGCAACGCTACTTCATTGGCAACGCTACTTCATTGGCAACGCTCAATACTTGGCAACAATCCACGCTGGGCAACAGCTCTTGACTGTTGCCTGCCTTCTTATGGCTTTGGCAACAGGCT
>CALCCE010000109.1 GCA_937899835.1 uncultured Flavobacteriales bacterium
TCGACCACATTGCCTTTCATGCGGTAAAGGCCCAAAGGGTCTATGGCAAGAAAAATACTGTCGCCGAAATTTTCCGAACAGTAAATGCCGGAAGCCGGCAGGGTTTTGTTCTCTTTTGAGCTTTTCAACATGTAAGGCAGCGGGATGTGGTAGCTTTTTTCATCCGTACGCACCCACAAGCCGCCAGCGGCATCTTCCAGGCTAACGGCCGCTTTTTGCCCTTCAAACATCACCCGCTCATGGGTAGGAGAAAGTGTTCCATTGGCAAAAAAATGCACTCCTTGATCAACGGAACCGGCCCAAAGCGTGTTTTGACGGTCCAAGAGCAAATCCGTCAATACAAAAGGATAATTTATTTCACTGCTTCCTTTGGTGGGCGACCAGTGAACCAATTTTCCATTGCCATTGGTAAAATAGATGCCATCAGCATGGTCTTGGATCACGGTGGGCCGGTGTGAAAAATCGGTAGCGTTGTTGGGAAGTGCGGCCAATACGTTGAATTGCTCGTCGGTAATGTAAATGGAGTCTTGCTCAGTAGGAGGGTAACTGTTGCAGAAAATGACCGGAGGCGCATCGGCAAACAGTGAAACGATGAGCCCTTTTTTAGCAAAATTCCGTCCGCACAGGGTATCGACTTCACCAGCGGGGTTTACCCGATAATAGCCTTTGGTAAGTGAGCCAACGTGTAAGTAACCTTTGGAGTCGAACCGAAGACTCCCGGACATGTATTCTTGTAGGTCGCGTTTGATGGCAGCATTGTGCGGGTAAGGTCGAAGGGTATCCGCCTCCGTAAAGTAGAACTGACCCGATTCTGAAAGGTAGGTGGGTTGGCCTTTTGGGCCGCTCAACATCCGTGTTACTTGCCGATCGGGGTATTTCCAGCGGGCAAATTCATGGTAATTGGAGCCATCGTATCGGTTAAACTCCGATCGGGAACCGATCCAGACGTAGCCCAAAGAGTCTTCGAAAAAACCTCTAACGTTTACCGGAGAGGGAAGTGTGGCATTGGGGCGTAGAGGGATATAGTCAGGGCTTGGGCTTTGTGCAAATAGGAGTGTTGTGCATAGCAGGAGTATGCCAAATAGACAAGAAATTCTGAACATGGGAATGGGGCATAAAATGGATATGTTAAATTACAAATCTTCTTTCAACATCAAAATTGAATTGCTGCCTTATCCTTATTTTAAGGCCCATAAATCACATTTATTCCTATACCATGTCGCTACCTCCTGAAGAAGCACCCGATGCAACCACTACTCGCTCCTGGCGGATCACTTTCAATGCTCCGTTTGCTTTGAGCTTCGGCCTTTTGGCCAGTTTGGTACTCTTGATCGATGTACTGACCAATGGGGCTATGGTGCAAAATATGGGATTGTTGCCTTCCTGGAGTTGGGCGGGAAGTTACCGCATGCTTACCTACATTTTTTGCCACGCCAATTTTATGCACCTGCTGGGCAACTTGCTGTTTCTGCTCCTGCTCGGTCCGATTCTAGAAGAGAAATACGGCACTTGGTCCCTGGCTTTGATGACCGCCATCACCGCTATTGTCACCGGAGTGATTAATGCTTTGTTGTTCGATCAAGGATTGATCGGTGCCAGTGGAATCGTGTTTATGTTCATCCTGTTGTCTTCCATCGTCAACGTGCGCAAGCGCGAGATTCCACTCTCTTTTGTGTTCATTGCAGTGATTTACCTCGGTGGGGAAATTGCCAACAGTTTTGAAGAAGACAACATTTCACAGTTTGCCCACATCTTAGGAGGCTTAATGGGAGGCGTGTTTGGGTATTGGCGTTTGCGTTGAGGTATATTTTTAAGTCCTGACTTCACGGATGAGCGGCCACCCATACTTCTCCGTCTTCAAATACCTCTTTTTTCCAAATTGGGACGGTTTCTTTTAACGTATCGATGGCGAAAGCACAAGCCTCAAAAGCTGCCTGGCGGTGGGGAGTAGCGACAGCGATCACCACGGCGATCTCACCGATTTTCAATATCCCTGTGCGGTGGTGGATGCTCACGTGTAAAGCTTTCCATCGCGTGGTAACCGTTTCAGCGATTTTATGCATTTCTTTCCACGCCATGGGCGCATAAGCTTCAAATTCCAGGCGAACCACTGAGCGCCCCTGGGTTTGGTTGCGCACCGTTCCTACAAAAAGCGCAGTACCACCGGCACCATCATCTTGTACTTGTTGGAGGCAGTTGTCCACCGAGAGGGGAATGTCTAAAAGCTGTACGTTGATCATCAGCCACCACTTACCGGTGGAATGATCACCACCTCATCGTTTTCGCTGAGCGTATAATCGTTGGATCGGTATTCTTCGCCTACGGCAAACCGCAGGCTGGCCAGGCGGTCGAATTCCGGATACTGCTCTATCAACGCTTGTTTTAATTCCGCTACCGATTGACCCTTTTTTAGCGAAAAAGCAAGTTGGGAATGCCCGAAAATATCACGGGCGATGCCGTAGGCAATGAGTTGCAACTGCATGGTTTGGGAATTGATCTTGGGCAAAGTAAGCGAATGTTGCCAAAATTACCCGAGGAAATCCGGCCGTTGCCACGCGGTAGGTGCGCCAAACTTAATACCTTGCCTTCTCATTAAATGATCCTTTTCTTGCTTTGAAGCTGATTGACAATCACGGACGCACCGTCAACTACCTGCGCCTGGCCGTAACCGACCGGTGCAACTTGCGTTGCTTCTATTGTATGCCGGCCAACGGCATCCGCTACATGGCCCGAAAAGATCTGCTCAGTTTTGAAGAAATGGAACGCCTGGTGCGGGTCTTGGTGCAAAGTGGCGTCAACAAGTTGCGCATTACGGGTGGAGAACCCTTGCTGAGAAATGGTATCCTCGATTTTTTGAGTGATGTGAGCCGGCTTCCAGACTTGAAAGAAATTAACCTGACCACAAACGGTACGCTTACCGCCGATAAAATTGAAACCCTCGAACGCATTGGTATTCGTTCGATCAACCTCAGCCTCGACAGCCTCGACCCGGAGCGGTTTCATGCCATTACCCGCAGGGATGTATTTCATACCGTTAAGCATGCCCTTGACGAGCTTTTAGCTTCCAGCCTGGAGGTGAAAATCAACATGGTGGTGATGGCCGGGCGCAACACAGACGATATTTACCCGATGTTGGAATTGGCACGGCACCAAAAGGTGAATGTGCGCTTTATTGAGGAAATGCCTTTTAACGGGACTTTGGGCCAAGGGAATCTTGGCTTTTGGCCAATGACCCGGATTCTCGACCACATTCGGCAGCAATACCCGATCGAAAAATTACCCGATCCGGTTGCTGCTACAGCCAGCCACTATAGGGTGCCTGGTTTTGCCGGAAGTTTTGGTGTAATTGCAGCTTTTACCCGCAATTTTTGTGGGAGTTGCAACCGCATTCGGGTTACTCCGCAAGGCGGTTTGCGCACGTGCCTCTACGGCGATCCGGTACTCCAACTGCGGGACCTGATGCGGGAGGGTATTTCTGATGATGGACTGCAACAGAAGGTGTTGTATACCTTGAATCAACGGGCCAGAAACGGATTTGAAGCGGAGGCCCAACGGGCTGCTGCCCGACCGGTTTCCGAATCGATGGCCACCATTGGGGGATAATCATGATCACTGTAGCCGAAGCCTGGAAGCTGATTCAGCAAAGCCAACACGATTTTGGTGTAGAAACGGTGCCTTTGTTACAAAGCACCGGGCGCATTTTACGCGAAACGTGGGTAGCCGACCGCGACTTTCCTCCTTTTCATCGGGTGGCGATGGACGGCATTGCCATTGACTTCGTTGCCTGGGAGAAGGGGAGACGCGAATTTGCCGTTGCCGGCGTAGCGCCAGCGGGTGCTCCACAACAAGCCTTAGCGGATGTGAACAGTTGCCTGGAGGTGATGACTGGGGCCATGCTTCCTACGGGTTGCGATACAGTGATTCCCTATGAGTTGGTTTCCATTGCCGATGGCAAGGCCGCGGTGAATCTGGAAAGCTTGAAACAGGGGCAAAACATTCACCGCCAGGGCCACGACAGGTCCCGGGGTGCTGCACTTGTTGCTCCCGGCAAAGTGATTGCAGCTCCTGAAATAGGTGTAGGGGCCACCATTGGGCAGCATGAAGTACAGGTGGCGCGCTTGCCCAAAGTGTTGGTGGTGAGCAGTGGCAACGAATTGGTGGAGGTGGAACAAACACCTTTGCCCCATCAAATTCGCAAGAGCAATGTACATACCCTGGCGGCAGAAGTAGAACGTTTGGGCTTGCCTGTTGCGCGGCTGCATTTGCCCGACGATTATGCCGGAATTGAGCAGAAGCTGCGCCAGCAAATTGCCGAAAACGATGTATTGCTGCTTTCGGGTGGCGTGTCAAAAGGCAAGTTTGATTTTTTGCCGAAAGCTTTGTCGGCTATTGGCGTGGAACAACATTTTCACCGGGTGCGCCAGCGCCCGGGCAAGCCTTTTTGGTTTGGTACCCATCCGGCGGGGTGCACGGTGTTCGCCTTTCCTGGCAATCCGGTTTCTTCTTTTCTTTGTTTTCACCATTATTTTGTGCCCTGGCTTCGGCTGTGTCTTGGTCAAGTTGCGCCTCAAAATAGCAAAGCGGTATTGGCGGAGGAGGTGAACTTCAAACCCGATCTCACGCTTTTTCTCACCGTTCGTTTGCGTTATTCCGATCAGGGACAACTGATGGCCCATCCGGTGCGGGGCAATGGCTCCGGTGATTTGGCCAACCTTACCGAGGCCGATGGGTATGTGGTAATTCCACAGGGCAAAGAGGTGTTTGCCCAGGGCGAGGTGTTGGAATTGGTGCGGTTTCGCTGATCCAATTTTTGCTTTCCAAGCAACCCTTTTGTTTCAATAGACCTCTATTGTATGGTTCTGCTCGGATCGTCTTAGGGGCTATTTTTGAATATGCCACAAAGCGAATCAAAAAGAGGTTTAATGAATTGGAATAGGCTTTTATCCTTTGCAGGCGTGCTTTTCCTTGGGTTTAGCGCTCAAGCTCAGATGGCTTACGACGAGCTTTTGCACGCTTCTTATGAATTTATGGATAGGGCCCGTATCATCGGCACGGCCATTGGGCTGGATCGTGAGCAATTTAACTTTTCCGGACAATACGGCTTTCCACTCAACGATCAGGATGATCAACTGAATTTGGGATTGAACTACCAGGGAATAGAATGGGAACCCGAACATTTTTGGAATCAACCCGTTAGCGTTTATAATGCAGGGGCGCATATCAAATGGTTGAACCATTGGAAAAATCCGAATTGGGCGTCAACCATTTCTATCGAAGGCAACGCAGTTACCGCTTATCATTTTGGGCATCATACCGATTTTCAAACCGCCTTGTCGGCCAGGTTTCACTACGGAAAATCGGAAAAACGGGTATGGACCTTTGGTTTGTTTTACTCGGACCAACCTTTTGGCCCCTGGGTCTATCCGGTGCTGGGTGTAGATTGGAGGCTTGCCAACCGCCTCTACTTCTCTACCATTTTGTTGGAACATGCCTATTTGGAATACGCCGTTAAACCCAAAGTATGGTATACGGGAATCGACCTTCGGCAAATGGGTCTTTCTTTTGTTTTCGGGCAGTTTGAAGGATTTGAGGACAGTTACTTCACCTCATTTTCTGATCAGTTTCCCTTCTCTCCTTATGTCATCTCGGTATTCAACGATGTCTACCTGAAAGAGCACTTCACCCTTTTCGTGAAAGCGGGTTACCTGGTATCACGACGAAACCGACACTTTTCCCGTTTCAACAATGAATTTAGTAGTATTTACAACCGAGAAGTGATGGATTCCATTTACCTCCAAACTGGGTTAGCTTTTCGTATTCGGCATTTTTGATGCATCAATCGGTGGTTTGCTGTAGCTCATACCCACCTGCTTCGGTTCGTGCAGCTTGAATGATCTTTTTTGCATTTTTTCCGACGACTTGCCAGGTGAGGCAACGTACGCTTCCCCCCATGCCACAAACGTTTCGGGCGTCTACTTCTACCACGGTTTTGCTGGTGTTTTCGCGAATGGTTTGCAAGGCTTTTTGTTCGTGCGGCTTTCCAAATACAGGAACGTAGAGGTAATGATGGGTCATCACCAAATTGAGGTTGATGCCACAGGCCGATTCAAAACCTGGCCATTTGAGGTTGGGTGAGGCGTCAAATGCCACGGAGACAGGCACCAGTTGGGCATTGGGCAACGCGGACTGCAATTCCTTCATCACCAATTTGCGAAACGCGGCATCGCTTGCATAATCGTTCACCAACAGTACCTCCTCGTCTACCCAGGCTACCATACCGTCGGCGTGGGCCAATACTGCATCATCGGGTTCTAATATGGCCACTTCACTCGCGTTGAGCCATCGCTTGAGTTCCTGAATGCCCTCCGCTTTTCGCAAGCCGTTGTCCTCCAAAAAGCGGGTAGTGGTGACGATACTGCCAGTATAATTATCGACTAAATTACCGCCATCCAGCAAATAGGGACATCGGTCGCGTTGTACACCGAGCTGATCTGAGAATGCCTCAAAACTCCCTTGCACCTCGCGGCTTTGGCGTTTCGGCATCGAAGCCCAGGTGTAGGTAAACTGTACCGGTGATTCTGGGTTGACGGTGGTAAAATCGCGCATCCAAATATCTCCTAAAGTGCGGGTGAGCAATACATCTTCGGGCAGTTTGTCGGTAAAGAATGGGCGAGTGGCTGAATCCGTCAGCACCACCACATTGTCTTTGCCCATAATTTTGAGCGCATAGGCGATTTGAAAATCGATGATTTGCTGATGGGCTTTGGCGTAATATGGGTCGTTTACTGAGGGAGCATTGAGTACCAGCAGCATCCGTTGTTCGTTGACTTGATTGCTCGGAATATCGGGGATTGGGTCGGGGGCGGCACTCAGGCAGCCTACCACGATGCCTACGGACATCAAAAATTGGAAAAATTGATGCATTGTATTCCAGTTTTCATTCTTGATGGAAGTCATTCGTTTAAAACTGTTGGCCAGATATTCAGAGAAAGGTACCAGATATTCAACAAAAAGAACCGTTCGTACATTTTATTGAACGGCTAATGGAATGCCTTGTTATTTTGTAAGGTGTCAACTAAGCTAAGGAATTGATTTATAGTTGTTAATATCTGTTTTCATCTTCGTAGATTTGCCTCCGCAACGGAACAACTAACCCCATTGTTACTTGCCTACTAACCTTAACCCCAATAAAAATGCGCTCACTATTATTTTGCTGCCTGTTTTTTCAGTTTCTGCCCCTTGCTTCCCTGGCTCAACCCGATGCGGTACAATTGATTGAAACGGCATCGGACGAACGACTATTGAAGGCCAAGGGCCTACCTGACGGCAGTTTTATTCTTGTTGGACAACACAACGGCAGCAACGCGTTGCTGACCAAACTCAACGCCAACCGTCAAGTAGTATGGAGCAAAACCTTTGCTACCTCAGGAACCGAAAGTTTTCACGATGTGGTTCAACTCAACGATGGCGGCTATGTGGCCATCGGACGTACGGATGGAGCAGGTTCTGGTGATCGGGACTATCTGGTGACCCGTACCGACCTTTCGGGTAATCTTGTATGGAGCAGAACCTACGGGATATCTGGCAATGATGACGGAGCAGGAATTGATACCACAGCCGATGGCAATTTGGTGATTTGTGGCCGTGGACGTCCAGGGCCAGGCGGTTTTGCCCAGTGGATCATGAAGATCAACTTGCAAGGGGGCGTCATCTGGACCCGAACCTATGGCGCCAATGGACATGATGGCGCCACCAGTATTCGAACTTTGTCGGATGGTAACTATTTGGTGACCGGCACCCTGTGGGGGCGTGGTAGCAATACCGGACTAAACGATGGTACTTTACTCAAAATTTCTTCCAGTGGGAGCCTGATCTGGCGCAAGTACTTTGGCGATGCTTCCAACGACGGATTTAATGATGTAGTGGAGCTGAGTGACGGTAGTTTGGTGGCTTGTGGTTATTATACCAATGGTTCATTGGATCCTATGGTTATTAAAACCGATGCTAACGGTAATATTCAGTGGCAAAAGAGGTACCAAACTCCGGGCAACAGTGGCCTGGCGAAAATAGCAGTTGACGGCAATGGCGGATTTGTGGTGAGTGGTTATGGCAACGACATTATCGCTACAGGCGCAGATGACATTTTGATGGGATTGGATGCCAATGGTAACGTGCTTTGGTCCAATGCCTACGGCAGCGCTGGTACCGAGACCAGTGGTTACCTTGCCGTGGATGCGAATGGAGAGGTCTGGAATTTTGGAACTACCGACACCGGTAGCATGGCGGGTAGTAATGTATACCTGTTTCGTCCTGATGTGAATGGAACAGGAGGCAGTTGCTTTGCCACGGCATGGCAACCTACTGTTTCCAACTTGAGTGTGGTCAATTCAGTTGCAGGGTCGTTGAGTTCCAGTGGTGGTTCTACTACTTCACCAACACTTACGGTTTCGAACATCACCATGATGGAATCGACTTTGTGCAGTTCTTCTGCCTCCAACACCCCCAATCTGATAGCCCACTATCCCTTGGGGTGTTCTATCAACGATGCTTCGGGCAATGGATTTGACGGCTCAGGTGTTGGATTCGTTTCCGGTTCCGACCGGTTTGGCTTTGGCCAGGGAGCTACCGAGTTCGACGGCAGCAATGACTATTTTACGGTGCCCAATACTCCGGCTATTTCCCAATTGAACCGGTTTACCTTCAGTGCTTGGGTGAAACCCAATACAGTCAGTCACCAAATGATTTTCCTCAACGCTGATGGTCCAGATGCAGTCGACAATGCTTTTTGGCTCAGACAAGTCAATGGAGTTTTTGTAATTGAGATAGGAAACGGTTCTACCGTAGCAGATGTTACTGGGCCCACTGTCGCTCCGTTTGTTGGAGAATGGGTTCATCTTGTGACTACTTATGACAGTTCAGCCCTTCGACTTTTTGTTGATGGTCAGCTTTATGATTCTACGCTAACGGTAATGGACATAAAAAATACCACCTCAGCTTTTGATTACGGCCGTTTCTCAGGCTTCCCGTATTACTGGAATGGGGCCATGGATGACTTAAGATGGTATGACGATGCCATGGATGCGGCACAGGTAGAGGCATTGTAACAATCGACTGCGCTGGTGAGCAATGAGGCCAACGGGCCCTATCCTAATT
>CALCCE010000110.1 GCA_937899835.1 uncultured Flavobacteriales bacterium
GTTACTCATAGTATGAAGGTGTGAATGGGTAACTTTTAAGGCCCTTGTACCGCTTTTTTCACAATCGTATGGTTCCAGGGGTTATCGGGAAGAAACTGAATTTGAATAGAATCTCCCGCCTGTAACGCATACAAATTGTAGGAGTGCATGGGGTAGGCCTTCCCGTTGTAGTGGAGGGTGTAATAGACCCAATATTCCTGCTTGTTGTTTATATATCTCCACTTTGCCTCTGAAACAACCAAGTCCATCCAAATACCCTTGGCGCTTAAATCATTCTTTTTTGAATGGTCCAAATAGATGAACCAAGCTATATTCAGGGCGAGCAGTAAACAAAAAGTAAGCGATACGCGATCCTTGAATCGATTCAATTGCTTTTCCTCCTGGCTCAATAGCCTTTTGTGGAGCTTACGCTTCAGCCAAACCTGAGTAATATACTTAGCCACTTGATAGATGCCGATGAGTACGATAACCAAACTCAGTCCACCAATAAACCGAAGCCAGGAGGTATGGTAAAAAAGCTTAGAGCCGATAAAATTCCCCAATAGAATGAGAACCACGCCTAAAACCAATTGCTGATTTTTTGCCAGAAATCTGATCAATCTGATGGAGGGTTCGTTACGCAGGTACGGGTTTCAAGTGCCACTACCGATAAAAAGCAGGTGAGTCCAAAGATCGTATTCATAACCGGTAGACAGGACGTGCGTTTGCGTTTTTTTTGACCCGCTTGTAGGCGGTGCCTGATGGGAGCGTTGCATTGGGTTGTCTCCTTGCGGGTAAGGTGGAAAACGTTGCCTGCGCGATTTTCGTGGCCTTTTCAATTGACGTATTAGTAAACTTTTAGGAAGATTATAAAAGGTAAAATATTTATTATATAAATGACTTATAAAATTCAATTGTTTGGTTCTATCTAATTAGCCTTCTACTTTCGTAGGGCATCTGAACGCATTTCTTAATCATCCCAACAAGAAGCAAACATGAGAAACACTTTAACTCTATTTGGCCTGGCAGCCTTTTTCGCCGGGTGTAGCGCGTGGGGCAGTGAACCCGCACCAAGTGAAGGCAGTGCCGGATGCCCGTTCGGCTTTGGCGAATCCAAATCCACCGGAGAGGTGGTCATGAACGAAGGCCCAACCAACCGCCATTGGTGGCCCAACCAACTCGACCTTAGCGTGCTTCGTCAACACGCCAACAAATCCAACCCCATGGGCGAGGACTTCGATTACCGTAAGGAATTTGAAAGCCTCGACTATGCGGCTTTGAAAGCCGACCTCACCGCCTTGATGACCGAGTCGCAAGAGTGGTGGCCCGCCGATTATGGGCATTATGGTGGTTTGTTCATCCGCATGGCGTGGCACAGTGCCGGCACCTATCGCACCGGCGATGGTCGCGGTGGTTCGCGGGCTGGTCAGCAACGTTTTGCGCCCCTCAACAGTTGGCCCGACAATGCCAACCTCGACAAAGCCCGTCGGTTGTTGTGGCCCATCAAGCAGAAATATGGACAAAAGATATCTTGGGCCGACCTCATGATTCTTACGGGGAATGTAGCTTTTGAATCCATGGGTTTTCAAACCCTCGGTTTTGCCGGTGGCCGAGAAGATGTGTGGGAACCTGCCAGCAACGTTTATTGGGGTCCCGAATCTAAAATGCTCGACGATGAGCGCTACACGGGCGATCGAGAATTGGAAATGCCACTGGCCGCCGTACAAATGGGATTGATTTACGTGAACCCGGAAGGCCCTAACGGCAACCCCGACCCTAAATTGGCCGCTCATGACATTCGCGAAACTTTTGGCCGCATGGGAATGAACGATGAAGAAACAGTAGCGCTGATTGCTGGTGGACATACGCTGGGCAAAACCCACGGAGCCGCACCTGGTTCGCACCTTGGCAAAGATCCCGAAGGCGCCACCATAGAGGAGCAGGGTTTCGGCTGGACCAGTGATTACAAATCCGGAAAAGGTCCTGATGCCATTACCTCTGGCTTGGAAGTGATTTGGACGGCAACGCCAACGCAATGGGGCCACGGTTACTTTGCCAGTTTGTTCAACAACGAATGGGAATTGACCAAGAGTCCGGGTGGAGCCCACCAATGGGTTGCCAGTAACGTAGATCCCGTTTTTCCGGATGCGTTTGACAAGGATAAAAAACACCGCCCCACGATGCTGACCACCGACCTCTCGTTGCGTTTCGATCCGGCGTATGAAAAAATTTCTCGCCGGTTTTATGAAAAGCCAGAAGAATTCGAGGCCGCTTTTGCACGGGCATGGTTCAAACTAACGCACCGGGACATGGGTCCAAGTACAACTTACATTGGTCCGGAAGTACCCGAAGAAGAATTCATTTGGCAAGATCCAATTCCCGCACGCGATCATGATTTGGTAGATGCGAAGGACGTAGATGCCTTGAAAGCTGCGATTGTTCAATCGGGCGTACCATTAAACGCCTACATCGCTACCGCATGGGCTTCTGCAGCTACCTACCGTCATTCCGACCGCCGGGGAGGTGCCAATGGGGCACGCATCCGCCTGGAACCGCAAGTTTCCTGGGAGTCGAACAATCCCAAGCAATTGTCACAAGTGTTGAGTGCGTTAGAAAAAGTACAGGAAGACTTTCAGGCTCAACCGGGTTCCAAAAAAGTATCAATGGCCGACTTAATTGTGTTGGCGGGAGCAGTTGGAGTAGAGGAAGCTGCCAAGAAGGCCGGTCATCTGGTAACAGTTCCTTTCCAACCCGGACGAATGGATGCTACGCAAGAACAAACCGATGTGGCTTCTATCGACCTCCTGGAGCCGATGGCCGATGGCTTTCGCAACTACCAAAAAACCGATTATACCCTCACCACCGAGCAACTGCTGATCGACAGGGCGCAATTGCTGACCCTGAGTGCTCCTGAAATGACGGTGCTGGTAGGCGGCATGCGGGCCATGGATGCCAATTACAACGGTTCGAAGCTCGGTATTTTGACCAATCAACCCGGCAGCCTCACCAACGAGTACTTTATCAACCTACTGAGCATGGCCACGGAGTGGAAAGCCACTTCAGAGGACGGCCGGGAATTCGAAGGTCGTGATCGCAAAACCGGCGAAGTGAAATGGAAGGCCACCCGGGCCGATCTCATATTTGGCTCCAACTCTGAACTCCGCGCATTGGCCGAAGTGTATGCCAGCAGCGATGCCCAAGAAAAATTTGTCAACGATTTTGTAGCCGCCTGGACCAAGGTGATGCTGCTCGATCGTTTTGACCTAACGATGTAAGGATTTACCGTTCGATTTTCCCGAACTAAAAAGGCCGCTTTCCGATCGGGGGAAGCGGCCTTTTCAATGCTCTTCTGGTGGGTTGGCCCACCAGGGAGTTTTGTTTTGTTGACCTTGAGGTTGGTCCTCCTTTCTCACCAACAGCGCATCTTCCAGGGCTGCTCTCAGGGAAGGCAACTTGGGACGGTGCTCATAAAACACCTGAATCATGTCTTGCACTTCTCGTTTTTTGGAAGGGATGCGGGTCATGGTTTGCAGGCAGGCCGTTATTTTCGCGTAAGTCTTGCCGGTTCTTTTGCGGGAGTCGAACAATTGGCAACAGGCGTTTTCAAGAATTTCGAAACAAGCCTCCGGGTATTTTTCCAAAATAGGATGTATCCAGGTCCAGGGGTGATGCTCAGGTTTACTTTCTTGAGCGAGCTTTAATAGGTCTGTGTAGCGCTTTTCGGTTTTTAAAAATTGAGCACAAAGTTGCCAGCGTTCATTGTCAAGTAGAACACTGTAAAAGAACATGCGGTATTTTTCGGTCAGGTGTTCCCTAACTTTTAGATAGGGTTTGAGGCTGTTTTCATCCAGCATTTTCCTTAGGTAAACTTCTCGCGTTAGTTCACTGTCCCAGGAAGGGGCTAAGTGGTTTTTAAGGTATTCGATAACTGTATCCCATCGATTATAGACCCCATTTTTGGCCACTTGAACAAATGCCTCTTGATTGTTTTCCTGCGCTAAGATTGCCAAAAGCTTTAGGCAATGTGCAGGGCTTTGAGGACCGTGTGGCAACACCGTTTGTTTGAACAGTTCATTGTCGTTCAATTGATCTGCGATGAGCAATCGTATCGGAGCTGTAACATCATCGGTGTGCCAGGAGAATGCTTTCAGTGCTTCCCATAGGTTTGTTGCACCCGCTTTAGTTTCGGTAAATCCTTTTAGTAAATGCCACAAATCGACCCAGCACCAATACAGCATATAGGAATCACTGAATTCGTCGATAGCATTCAAAACGGTATTGATAAGTTTTTTTGCGTTTTCAGAATCGGGCCTTATTTCTATTTCCTTGCTCGCCTGCGTGATGTGACGGCCCACGTAATGAATGTTTTCACGAATAAAGTTGGTGCGCTGATGTTTAGTACCAATGTTTAGGGTGCTTTCAAGCTCTACACAAGCCCGGTAAACCTTAAGCAACTCTTCAATACCTTTATTTGTAGTTCCCTCAGTGATCAATTTTTTGGCATGGGATAAGGGTGCATCCAGCAAATTTTTGGTGCGGTAATCGGCTACGTTGTGAAACTTTTTGGTGCGAAAGGTTTTGTTAGCCAAAAACGATTTGAATTCGCGCGTCAAGGCTTGAATCATTAACCTGTGACCGTCTTTTTGAGGGGCGATCGAGAAAAGTGAGGGACCTTGTGCAAAGTCGATAAGCGCTTTTTCGAGAGTGGGATTTTCGGAGATCAGGTGATCTAAAAATGCCAGTCGGGTATGGGTATCTATTTGCGACTGTTTATGCTTGGATTCTTTTTTGCTCGACGGCTTTCTGTTAATTGCTCTAACCGTCGATGCGCTTTCTGGTAGCGTATTGTGAGGTGCGTAAGTCTCTGTGTGAATGAGGTACAAGCCAGCCGCAACCAAGTGTTTGCAAATCCCCTCATAATTGTCACTGTAGGGACAGTCACAGTGCGCCAGCAATTCATGCTCTCTATGATCGAGTATGACCGAGTACTGCTGACTTCCCCAAACAATTCCATGGTATTCTCCATTTATTTCTTCCATGCTTTCAACTGCCCCTTCTTCGTACAACACCCATCCTCTGGCAAAACTTTTGGGAGTAGCGTATTCCTCTAAAATTTCTTCTGTGATGTTCATGGGTGTAGTAGGGTAGTGGCTGAGAATGAGGGATGAAAATGTAGGTATTTTAGTTACGCAAAGTTGCGAATTAAGACCACCAACTTTTTAGCTTTAACCATAAACTGACAGATTTTGGAGTTTGCGGTTCAACCACTGTTGTTGTACTGGTATTACTGGTGATAGTCTTTTCTTCTTTGTTAGTTATCTTTTTAAGATATTCCTTCTGATCTTCTCCTATTTCGCTTTTGGAGTACAAGCTTATCTTGTCATTGGACATTCTTATGATCAACTCTGCATTCTTTCCCCATTTAATTATGTCTTGAGGAAATTCAGGATAGTTTGCAAAGTTTAAATCACGCTTAATTTGTTCGAAATCGATTGATAAGTTTTCAAAATACTCATGGTACGAATTTTTATAGCCTAATCGGTCAATTTCTCCGAAGATGGCTAAGTCTTCAACAATAACTTCAAATTTGCTAGCCTTGAGTTCCCATCCCTCATAATAGTTTCCTTCGAAATCAATTGTGAAGCATTCTTGGTAGAGGGTATCAGCGCATGCTAAATGGCCAATAAGAAGATCGTATTCCGGTGGATGATAAATGAGTTTACTAACTTCTTTTCTGTATTTCCCAAAATTTCCCCTGGCTATTTCTTCATGCAAAATCCCGAAACAAATAGGTTCAAGACCTGCATAAATCGTTAGTCCACCAAAATTCAATTGAAAATCAATTAACTCCTGAGTTGGTTGGACACCAATCTTGATAAAGGCACCAATAATTACCTCCAGTGACTTCACAGCGTCACTGCGAAATTCTTGTTTGTTCAGAAATTTAGTTGCTCTGTCCGTTAATGTCATTGATTCGATTGCTAAATACTTTTGTTTAAGTAAAACTAAACCAGTTTCGGCAACTAAGGCTTGTTTATAAGCTCATGCCTTTGAAACATTGCCTAATTTGTAGATTCACCATCCGCAACCAAATATGAAAAACAACCGCCAGCTTCAACTCACTACCGAAGAAATTGAAAACCATCAACTGAGCCGGGAAAAGCCTCCGGGGGATGCTCTCTTCTGGCAACTTTGGGAGGCGGCCGAATCCATCGCGCAGAAGGCGCTCCGTACGGATTTCATTCAGGGCATTCAAACCGGCACCTTGCATCCGGTTACCTATGGCAGCTTCAACGTAAGCGATGCTTATTACTGTTTTCGTGGAGCAGCGGATTATCAGCAAGCCGCTAATCGGGCAACGCACCCGGTGCTGAAGCTGTTTCTCAAAAAGAAATACCAAAGTTACCAGCAGTACAATGCCACATTTCCTGATACGTGGCACCTGAAAAATGCCGACGGAATTGCACCCTCTGAAGCTTGTTTGCAATATGCCGCTTTCGAATCTGCGGTGGCCCGTGAGGAAGCCGCCATCTACACCGTGGTGGCGATGTTGCCTTGTGAATATTTGTGGGCCTGGTTGGCTGCTCAGTTGGCTCCTCCCCAAAATGGCAACTTGTATGCCGATTGGATAACGGGCAACAATGATCCGGGTGGCGCTTATGCCATGGGCAATTTTTTGGAGGCATATTGCCAGCAATTTCCGGTAGACGTGACCAAGGCGCAGGAAATCTATCGGCAGGCCATGACTTTTGAATACCAAAATTTCGCGACTGCCTAAGGTCGTTTCAATGCAGGCTGTTCCAATGGCCTTGATGTGCTAAATCTACACGAGTGTGTCATTGGATTTCCAGCATGGCTGGATTATTTTTCGCATCCAATAATTGATCGGAGAAAGCTGTTTGGTTGCGCTTTCTTCGAACCTCTACCCACCATTTAAAATAAACCAACCATGAACATTAAAATTTTGCGATGGGGCAGTTTGGCACTGATCGCAGCAGGCATCTTGGTAGCCTGTCAAAAAGAGGAGATTACTCCTCAGCCAGAAACTTCTACTGCGCAACCTGCGCAGGCCCAAAAGCGGCAAATGACCAAAATTGGGGAGCACCTTCAAAATCCCTATTCCGTTGCCAACATGCAACAGGCCTTAGACAACCTGAAATCCGGAGACAACAAGGCCTTGGTAAACGAAATTGAGGTGCGCAAAACCCATCTTTATGTGCGCTTCAAGCCGCAAAACGAAACGGAATTGTCCATCCTGCAATCGGACCGTGAATTGGAATTGTATACCTATCCACTGGATGTGGAAATTCTAGAAAAAGGAGACTATTATCACGACCCTGAAATTCCGGAAGATCAACCTACCTACCAGTATTGCGCGGTGCCAGTTGACCAGGCATTGCCCGAAGGTGTTGCCTACGAAGTATTGGCCGAGCTTTACATTCCCGACGATTTTAGTGATGACCGGGAAGACGCTCGTTGGCCCACGGTAGCGGCTGCGAATGCGCTAGTAGAGGAGGCCCTGCGGCTGACGGACAACCTGCCCGACCCGGATGAAACGGTGAACACCGGTTCACGCGGAAGTAAATGGCGTCCTGCCGGCCGCATTCGGGTGTATGATGATAAAACCAACTCTTGGGTGGGTGTGAACGGCATTGAAGTACGGGCCAACCGTTGGTTCACGACCCACACCGGATGGACCAACAGCGCAGGTAATTTTACTTGCAACGGCACGTTTAAAAACGATGCCAACTACAGCCTCAAATGGGAGCGGTATCATTACAGCATCCGTTCGGGAGCCACCGGCCAGGCCAAGTTGGATGGACCCAAAAAACGAGGGGACTGGAACCACGATATTTCCGACAACAGTTTGCAGCAGTTTTACGCCATCATTCACACCGGGGCCCATGTTTACTACTATGGCAGCATTTTAGGCCTCAAGCGCCCTCCGCTCAACAGCACTTGGAAACCACAAATGAAAATTGGTGCTTTTGACAAAGATGGTCGCGCCAACCACAACGACGACCGTCGGTTTTTGGGCATTGCCAACCAGGTGAAAATGTACCGTAAAAGCGGAACCACCATCCGCTCTTTTGAAAGCCTTTATACTACTACCATGCATGAGCTCGCGCATGCCTCGCATTGGGAGCTCCGAAAAGGAGAATGGGACAATGGCAAGACCTCCGATAAATTGCAGGAAAGTTGGGCCATGGGCGTGGCATGGTCCTTGGTGCGTTTGCGCTACCCCAGCCACAATTGGTGGGCTACGGTTACCTTCAACTGGATGACCACCGATGGCGAAAACCAATACACTCCGCTCGTTATGGATTTGATTGACAACAGCAACCAGGGAGCAAGCACTACCTCGCGGCCCTACGACCGGGTTTCGGGCTACACCATTTCGCAAATTGAAGATGTGCTCGAAGATTGCGATGACATCATGGACTTGCGCGATGAGTTGCGCACCAACTATGCGAATTCTACCGAAATTTACCTCAACGAATTGTTTGACCAATACGACCGTTTGGCACGATGAAACACTGGCTATTATGGGTAGTTGCTGTCACGCTAACGTTGGCAGGTTGCGAGAAGGAAACCGATTGCAACGGTTGTGGTTCGGGAATAAAGCGGACCTACTTTGTCCATAACGGGTCGAATGAAACCATCCGACTGGATTTTTGGACCAACGGAGGCAACCTCGAGGCCGTTCAGGTGATGCCGGATGAGCTCTTACAATTGATGTCCATTTCAGTGGAAGAGCAGCGCGGGCCTTTATCGATGGTACCCACTGAATACGATTCGGCCAGTATTTCAGTCAATGGAGTATCGTTTGGGGTGTTCGATCAGAATGCCGGTTGCATTTCGGCTCAAAACCTGTTGTGTTCGTCCAACTATAATCAGTCCGACCAGCGCGATTCGAGTTTCGCATTCCAGAACATACACCACACTTTCTACTACCAATAGCCAGGCATACCGACACAAAAAAGGGGAGTTGCTTCAAGAAGCGCTCCCCTTTATTTTTTAAGCTTCGTTAGAAACTTAGGAGGGCAGAATAGCTGTGCTGGCCGCAGGTAAATTTAGCGTATAGGTAAAAATCAGTTCGTGTCGTATGCTGTGGCGTAAAAGAAGTGTGCACCTGGCAAAAAAGCCGTTGAAAATCAAATGGAATGACTTGTAGGGCCTCGTCCAA
>CALCCE010000111.1 GCA_937899835.1 uncultured Flavobacteriales bacterium
ATATAACGGATCGTCGTTGCAAATTAGACTACCCGGTCTTCGAGCGGTGTCGAAAAGCCCAGGACAGGCTTAATTGAGGAAAAAGAAAAAGGCCGCCTCGATCATGAAGCGGCCTTTTTTATGCGATAAATACTTCAGGATTCCACCTGGTAGTATCAATAAATCTTAAACCGGTTGTCTTCTACATCGGCCAGCTTTTCAAGGGCTGGTTTTACCCGATAGCCTACCTGACCAGTTTGCTGGGAGCTAAGCTCGGTGCGCAAGTCGGCGATTTGATATCCATCATCAGCAGGAGTCAATGCATCTACTTGTACCACGTAAACACCTGCATCACCTTTGATAGGCTCTGAAATTTGGCCTTGTGGCAAACGAAAGATCGTACCGACCAAATCCAATTCGCGCATCGTTTGCCCGGGTAGCCGATCTCCACTGAAGATCACATTTTCTGCCGTTTGAATCTCTACCTGTGCAGCCTGGCTTTTGCCTACCATATCAGGTTTTTCGTTGAGTTTGGCAGCAATGATGACGGCTTTCTTCTCTTTAAGAACTTCTTCGCGTACGAGGTCACGCACGTTTTCAAGCGGTTGCACACCTTTTTCCTCAACGGTGGTCAAGTGTGCTACAATGTATTTGTTACCAATTTTAATGGGCTCAGAAACGTCTCCAATTTCAGATTTGTATGCCCACTGTACCAGACTACGAGCATTTTTCATTTGTCCTACAAACTCCGAACGTTCTGAAAGATTACCTGCTTCCAAAATGGGACGCTCGGGAGAACCGGCACCCTGAAATTTTTCGGTTTCGTTGTTTTCCAAAGAAAACTTACTGGCCAGTTCAAAGGCATTGTCTTTGGTGAAATCGCTGGCTTCTACTGAACGGTCAAGGGTTCCTAAGCGAATCATGCGTACCGGCTCCGTCCGGCGGGTAACTTCCATGATGTGGAAACCAAATTGTGTTTCTACTACGGCTACCTCTCCGATCTCTGCATTGAGCGTGTAATTCCGGAATTCAGGAACGTAACGAAAAACACCTTTAAAATCAGTTTTGTATTCTCCGCCATTTTCTTTCGAGCCGGGATCATCCGAATACTGACCGGCCATTTCGCCAAAGTTGTTTTGGGTTTTCACTACTTCCAACAAACTGTCGCAAGTGCTTTGAGCATTGGCATAGCCAATGGAGTCGGTTTTCTGTGCTTGCAACAGGATGTGACGCACCGTAAAGCTATCCGCAGCCAGCGTGTCCCACATAACCTTGGCCAACTTATAGGTGTACTGATCAACCGCACGGTTAGGTTGATAAGGACCATAAACAGACCCTACTTCCATTTGAAAGGTGGTGGAATCAAATCCTTCGGGCAGACTTGCCAGCGAGTAGTAATCAATCGAATACTTGTCTCCTTCAAAACGAACAAAGGTGCTGTCGTCAGTCTCATCTTCGAAACGGCCTTTCAGCTTGTTCAAGTCTGCCATACCCGTGGTGACATCCTCCTCAGAAGGTTCTACTGAAAACTCTACATACTCAATGCTGCGAGAAGCACGGGTTTTGTAGAACATTGGGTCTTTTTTGTGCTCGTTGTAGTACGATTTGATGTCGCTGTCGCTTACTTCAATGGTACTGTCAGCAATCATGCTGTAAGGATAAAGCACATACTGTACGTTGGCGCGGGTTTCACGGTTCACGTAAGAGTTTTTGGCTTCTAGGTCGGTTACATAAAAGCCCTGGCTGATCAACTTTTGGTATTTGTCGTCGAGCAAGGTGCGTTTCACCGCTTGTTCCAGGCGAATCCAGGAGCGGTAGCCATCGGAACTACGGTCACTCAGCACTTGACTCATCAAGGTACGCACCTGATCGGTGTTCAAGCCTTGAGTCACCGGATCACGGAATTGCTCAATGATCTGACGGGTGTTTGGATCGGTGAAGTATTGCACTACGATAGGATGCGGATTGGTACCCACAAAGGCATTGGCCAACTCATCGGGGGTAATTCGAATGCCGAGTTCGTTGTACTCGGGGAGCATTACCCGTTCCAAAATAATTTCTTGCCAAACTTGCTCACGGACTTGTTTCCGGGTGCTTTCATTCACCTGACTGGGGTCCATTTGATTGAGCTGCATTTCAATGCGCTTCTCATAATCCAATTGAGAAACGGGTTCTCCTTTAATGGTACCCAGATCTTGTGCCTGGTTACCGCCAAAAAGGGTAGTGCCTTGGCTCAGGAAATCGCCTCCTACAATGAAGAGCAACATGGAAATTCCTACCGCTCCAATCAACAGGGCAGATTGATTCCTGATCTTTGATATAATGGCCATTTTGGTACTCGGTTTTTAATTTTGGGCTTGCGAAGATACAAATTGTGAATCGAATTCCGAAAGCTATTCAAACTCTGCTAATACCCGGAGTTCAACAAGCTCTATGCGGTTGTTACTCACCTCTTTAATTGTGCAAACAAAGCCTTCCATCCGAATCTTTTCACCTACCTCAGGAATGTCTTCGTGGATGGAAATAATGAGTCCCGCAAGGGTTTCGTAATCCTCCGAAATGGGCAGGTCCAATTTGTACTTTTCTCGCAGGTAGTCAATTTCAAGACGAGCGGCCAACAAATAGGTGGATACATCGAGTTGTTTTTCGGTGTGTTCTTCCTGGTCGTGCTCGTCTTCAATTTCTCCAAAAATTTCTTCCACCACATCTTCAAGGGTGAGCATACCCGATGTTCCCCCAAATTCGTCGAGCACTACGGCTACGTTCCGCTTTTGCTTAATAAACTGCTCGAGCACTTCTTTGCCGGGCATGGTTTCAGGCACAATCGCAATCGGTAAAAGGATATTTTTGATGGCCTCCGGCCGCTTGAACAACTCAAAGCTGTGGGTGTAGCCAATGATGTTGTCGATGGTTTCGCGGTAGATCAGGATTTTACTCAATCCGGTTTCAATGAACTTCTCCCGAAGCGTTTCTACTTCCGAATGCACCTCAAGCGCCACAATTTCGGTGCGAGGCACCATGCACTCCCGGGCCTTCACCTCCGTAAAGTCCAATGCCTTCCGAAAGATTTGGATCTCGTGCTCTAAAATTTCCTCGTCGTCGGCCTGTTCGGTGGCTTCTTTCACGTAGTTGTCGAGGTCCACCTTACCGAAGACCAATTTGCTTTCCGATAAATCCACATTGAACAGCCACCGCGCAAAAAATCCCGGGACGGCTACTGCCGGATAAACGATTAGGAAGAATATCGGCCCACAAAACAGGGCAACTGGCAAGGCCCAAAACGTCAACTTATCGTTGGGATTGATTCGAAAATAGGTCTTGGGCAGAAACTCCGCCGTCAACAATATAAGTAGCGTAGAAATGAGGGTTTGCAGCAGCAAAACCCCAATTTCGGAATGCACCAGGTATTCACGGATCGAAGGCTCCAGCAGCCGGGCCATGAAAATGCCGTAAACGACCAACGCCACATTGTTGCCCAACAACAGGGTGCTGATGAACTTGCTCTCGTGCTTGATGAAATAGGAATAGATGCGACCGGGCAAGGCCCCGGTTTTCTTATCCGACTCTATTTTCAGCTTGTTGGAGGAAACGAACGCCATTTCCATGCCGGAAAAGAACGCCGAAAAAATCAGGGAAACAACGATAACCAGAACCTCAGTGAGCGGCATGGGCGGGGTGGAATCGTTCTAAAGATAGAGAAATTGACGTTCAGTTGTCTTCACCCGGAGGGCGATTTTGTCGCTCGTGCCGCAAACGCATCGAACGTCTCATGGCGTAGGACAAGCCAGAGAAGAAGGGAACGATCAGAATAAAATAATCTTTTTCTGTGCGCATACCTTGCGAACCCAACAGGTAGGCCACGTAGACAGTAGAGGCTATGGCAATGATCAGCATCACCTTCTCCATGATGGCGTTGTACTTCTGCATAATGCTACAAAGGTAATTTATTGCGTTAAACCGTTCGTTTCCGTTTCCGTGTCAGATTCACCTGCCTCACCGGATTCCTCCGCACTGATTTTCCCTCGAATGTTTTGAATACGGTACCTCGAAAAGTCTTTGTTGGCTTCCAAACCATCACCGTAAACGACATCGTCTTCGGTCGTAATTTTTACAAAGTCTTCTGAGTAAATTTTTTCTTCTTTCTCGTCCCATATCAGGTGCTCGGTGTTGAGGGTCTCCCCTTTTTTGTTCACCACCACCACATCGTTTTTGGCCTCCATAATGCCAGTGGCTTCGTAGTTGATGGCATAGCGCGAGGTGAGGGTAGACTCTTCTCCACCTTCCTTGTTGTAGGAAATGACCTTCACCCCGTCGGGAAAAATAACGTAGGGCTTGTCTCCTCCATAGCGCTCTAAACGGGGAGCCGTGAGCCGAAAGCGCAGCCGAGCTGAATCGGTGTAAACGAATACCGCGTCTTCTACCGTTTCATTGGGCAAAATGGTGCGACTGGTCAGCTGCTTCACTTTGTCCAAATCGTTGGAACAAGAAAAAAGCATCCCTACCCCAAGGGCAAGGATGCTTATAAAAGTCATTTTCGATATCCGGCTCATGCAGGCCGAGGGTTATTGTATAACACGTACGGTTGTGGTCTCGTTGATCCAGCAGCCTACCGTGTAAGAACTGCCTTCGGCAATGCTGTGGAAGAAACAGTCGGACTGCTTTGGAAACTGACCAGAGGCCTGAGCAATTCTTTTGTTGGCCGTTTCGGCAACGGAAGGATCAACCGATTTGGCTTTTTGGTAACGGTCTACCGCAACCCAGTAAACACCCTTTTTGGTACACTCGTTGTCGCCACACTCCGAATTTTTCGCGCTGGCCGAGTAAGCATCGCCAATCAAAATATGGGCCTCACCCAGGCTTGCATTCACCGCCAGGGCTTTGTTGCACCATGCCCGCACCGAAGAAAGTTGACGCAGGTTGAAGTAACATTTAGCGGCCGCCATGGCAGCGCGTACCTTCATTTCATCGTCCTCCGCCAATTCATAGGCCTGGGAAAATTTCTTCACAGCCTCACCACATTTCTTCTCTTTCGATTGCGAAGTGCCAATAGCGTAGGCTCCTTCGGCAGATGGCTCCAATTCGTTCAGGCGAATGGCAACTTTCAAATAAAATGGATCATCTGAACAATCTCTCTTATCCATCAATTTGAGCCACTGCTTCAACTTGTCTACGTTGTCTTTTTCGGCCTCAAATTGTTTCGAGAACAGGGGAATCATTTGCTCACAAGTAGCCACTTTCTCAAACATCTGGTTGATGTTGGTTTCTACCTGTGTCCAGCCCTTGGTGGCTTTTTCGTTTTCCTTGTTTTTGTCGAGGTTGAACTTCACCACCTTCATCACATCGTCATAAAGGCTAAACAGCTTTTCTTCTGGCTCCTCTTTTTTGCGTACCAACAAGAACATGGAACGGAAATAGTAAACCACCGCGCCCGGCTCCGATTTGTTGCCTTGCAGGTCGAAAGCCACTTTCAAGGTATCGTGCGCAGGTCGAATGTTCTTTTTGTCATACTTCATCATATCAGCGCCTTGGCGTCCACGTACGTAGCCACGTTGCTGAAAATGCACTACACGGGTATCGTACAAGTTCATCAACTCTTTGTAGAGCTCCATCTTTTTGGCTTCGTCCTCCTCTTTTTTGAGAAAGTCTTTCAGCATTTTGCTGCCGTTGATGTATAAGGATTTACGACTGGCGGGACAGATTTTCACCGCTTCACGCCATGGTCCGATAGCATCTGCGTAATTCTTCTGCTTATAAAATTCAATGTAAAGGCTCAGGTTTTTCACACACTCGGTCGAGTCTTCCGGGGTAGCTCCGAATTTGCCTTGCGCAAAAACACTCATGCTTAGCATTCCGAGGGCAATTGTCAGGAGTATCGTTTTCATTTCGTTTGGTTATTGAATTTTTCGTCGTTGAAACCAGCCGTCGAGGCCAATTGGAGAGAGCGAAAGTCCAAAGTTAATGCGGGCAAACTGCTCGCGTATTAAGCCTGGATTACTGTCTCCGCGTTGCCCCAACTCGGTACTTAAGTTAAGGTAAGACATCGGCAAGTTTCGGCTGATGGGGATACCCAAACCAAAACTTATGCCATATTCGGTCAATTGCTGATCGTTGATGATGAGGCGGGAGTCGGCATAGCGGAATCCCGCCCTAAAATGCAGTTGTTCTACAAAGCGGATAGAGAAGGGATTGTTGACGTATTGAATCCCCACCGCATATTGCGTTCGGTTGCCCAAACCAGGATCTATTCCAAAAGCCCGGTACTGCGACCAATCCTGATTGGTAAAATCGGCCGAGATGGTCCATTGATTGAACAGATGAGCGGCAATGCCAAACCCAAAGGTTGGAGGCAAAGTAACGTCTCCTTTCAAGTCCCGGTCGATGGCGGTATCTCTTGGAATTTCGTTTTGGGCGTTGCCGGTATAATTAAGGGCCACAAGATTGTTGGTCGCATTGAGATCGGCTCCATTGGTATACGTAGCCGCTACCGAAAACCAGATTTGTCGGCGATAATCTGCAGAGTCTTGCCACAACTTGATCCGGTAGTTGAGGCCCAAATCAAAATTGATATCGCTCACCGTGGTTTTTTCGGTCACCCGGGTGTTGAAACCTCCACTTAGCAAGGTTCGCCGGGTTTCTTCTACCGTTCCAAAAAGGTAGGAGCCGTTGATACCCGCATCGAGTGTTTGGTTCTTTTTGCTGATCAACCGGTATCCGGTGCCAACATAGGCCCGGTTAATTCCACCGGTTCCTTCATATATATAAGATACATTTCCGCCGTCAGTCAGTTCTTCAGAGGTATTGATCTCGTAGCCTACCAAGGTAAATGGCACCAGACCGAAGGCAAGGCCCCATTTATTCTTCTTCAAAGGAAGACCTACCGAAATATTTCGGAGAAAGAAATCGGAATTGTCTTGGGTAGCATCGTTGTTTTCGAGCCGCAAAAGGTTGGCACCAATGCCCAACTGCAGAATGGGATAACCAATGGAGTCTTTGCGATTGCCCCCGCGCCACGCACGCCCCAAGCTACTGTGGGTAGCCGGATTGGCTAAATTGATAGAAAAGGGATCGGAGAGGGCCAGCCTTGCGTTGCCACGGCCGTGGTGTTGTGCAAAACCTGAGGATTCGAGGTCGCCAAGTCCAAAAATGGAATAAGGAGAACTGTTGCTGGATTGTGACCAGCCCGTTGTGCTACCCAATGCCCATACTATAATTGTCACTAAAAAACTAGCGCGACAAGTAGGTAACATAATGATTCAGAATGACATTTAATCCGTTGAGCACCAAATTTGGGTCTGCAAAAATGCTATTTTTTAGGGCTTTGACAAAAAATTCGGAATCACCGCCGGTTATCACCACCTTGAGATCGGGGAATTGCCCCTGGTAGGCGGAAATAATCCCGCGCACTTCGGCCAATATACCTTGCTGCACGCCCGACCGCATGGCTGTATTTGTGGAGGTTCCGATGAGTTCAACACCTTCTTGAAGACCCAATAACGGCAATCGGGCGGTAAAAGTGTGCAGGCTTTTGTAGCGCATTTGGATTCCCGGGGAGATGCTTCCGCCAAGATAATCCCCTGAGGCGGTCACCAAGTCGTAGGTAATGCAGGTGCCAGCATCGATGACCAACACATTGGTTTTAGGAAATTGATGAGCAGCCCCAACAACGGCAGCTACCCGGTCGTTGCCCAAGGTAGCGGGGGTCTTGTAATGTTTGGTCACCGGTATTGGCGTGGTGTGATCTAACCAAAGCACGAGCTCAAAAGCACCCTGCAAATAAGCATCGAGAGCCGCATCGGGTTTAGCGACTGAACTAATGGCCACGCGCTTCAACTCAGAATAGCTTTTGCGCAAGTGCTCTACAACTTGTTGCAAAGCAGCGGCCGGAACTCGCTCCAAACGAAGCTTTTCACCACTGTCGGTAAGAACCGCCAGCTTGGCATTGGTATTGCCCAAATCCAGCAACAGGTGCATGGTCCAAAAGTAGGGTTTATCTCTATCGGGTCAGAGGTCTGACAGGACCAATGCACCGCCAAATTTTTCACTTTATTTGAATATCCTTTTGTATTCATTTTACTTTTTCCCTAATTTCGCCGACCCTCAAAAGGTACCATAGCTCAGTCGGTAGAGCAACGGACTGAAAATCCGTGTGTCGCTGGTTCGATTCCAGCTGGTACCACTAAGCCTCAAACGACTGAATATCAAGTTGTTTGAGGCTTTTTATTTTTGTAATCCCTCCTTAAAATACCGCTCATTCTCACTATTTGCACACTTTTTGCACACTTTCCGCAAAACTTGGAAGCTTATCCCCCAAATTTTTTCTTTCCTCAATCCCATTATAGAGTGCTCCAAAGCCAACCTTTCAGCTATTTGGGCACAACTTAAACCAGTAGAGTCTATCGAAAGGGTGCAGAAAACTCTAATGAATCGTCTTAGACAATACTCTCCTCCCTATGCCATGTGCCAAGTTTGCGTTGCTGAGTAAAATGAACTCTTGCGGAAAGTCTTCCCTCCCCTCCCCCTCTTATATTGTTCACTGGCATAATAGACTCAATAAGGAAGAGCCAAATCCAAAACAGGCAGCGGCAATTGATTCAAACGAATTACCCAGGTAATTCAAATGAAGGGCTGTCTATGGGCCATAGACAGCGAAACCTGAAACAGACAGCCGTAATTGATTTAAACGAATTACTTAAGCAATCCAAATAAAGCGCTGTCTCTGGGCCATAGACAGCGAAACCTGAAACAGACAGCGGTAATTGATTCAAACGGATTACTTAGGTAATTCAAATGAAGCGCTGTCTCTGGGCCGTAGACAGCGAAAAATAATTCAGTCAGGAAACGGTTTAGGCAAGTAGGATTAGTAATTCAACACAAGAGTCAGCAAAGTAACCCGAGTTCGGCCCAATGTTGATGAGAAAATTCCTAGGAAGCATCCTTGAAGATTGCCCAGTCACTCAAATGGCTCTGGAGAGAACTTCCGAGTATGACACCAATGCTTGAATGCTCGCAATTGGGGCTACCATAGTTTATTCGGGAAAAAACTCTCGGGCGCTGTAGTCTATTATGCACCTTAATTAACTTCAGTGTAGAAAGCAGCCCCTTTACACTGCGACTTGTTTATCAACGACTCCTACGCTCGTAGTTTACTTTCATCAGTTTCTCATTCTGCCATTAAACAAACCGCCTC
>CALCCE010000112.1 GCA_937899835.1 uncultured Flavobacteriales bacterium
GCCCCCCATCAAACTTCCCTACCCCTATCATCACGCTTCCTCCTTGGAGCAGTATCTGAACCGGGTTTTTCATCCTTTTTCAGTCGCGGTGCCGGAGGGCTTGCCGAAGGTGTAGCCTCGGGAGGCGCTTTGGTGTTGCGTGGTGTTTCTTCCCGCCCCAGCTTGGTAGAAGTTTTTGGGCGGGCCGTTTGCTCCTTCTTTGCCTCGACAAGGGCTTGTTTCAGTGCAAGTAGTTCTTCTACTTTGTCGCTGGCCACTTTCCTAAGCCGCTCCCGGGAAGCGATTTCGCGCTTGATCAACAAGATTTCGTCCTCCATTTGAAAAGTGTAGCGTTGTGCCCAAATAAGGGCCATGCGGTCTTTCTTTTGGTGATTTTCTTTGAACTGACGCAAGTACTCCCTGGCATTCTGCTGGGCATCGGGGGCCGGGGCCAACAGCTCAACGATGTCTTCCCAACCTTTGACCTGATCGGTTAGCGCAGCAAGGGTAGACCGGTCGATGGCCATGCACCGCTTTACCGTAGCCAATTCCCGCTGGGTGTGCCGCAAGCGCGATTTCAATTTTTTCAGTGCATCCTCGTGGTACAATTGAATGTGCAGGTAGTCGATACGATCGGTGGGCATGGCCACCGCCTCTTGCGCCAGTTTTTCCTGGGCTGTGGTGCACCAATACGCATCTGCCACGATGGCTTCAGCTGTTTTTCCGGTCAACCGTTCAATGCCTTCAATCAGCTGAATGTTCGGGCACTGGGTGCCTTGCTCGATGCGGGAGATGGTGGAGCGGTGCACCCCCAGCTTTCGGGCCAGCCGGGCCTGACTGTATTTCAATTTTTTTCGGGCATTCTTGAACAACTCGGGTTGTGGCGATCGGGTGGGCAGCATAAGCACAGGTATTCGTTTACATCTTGCGGGTTTCCATAAGATACACGAGCCTACTGCTTTGGTGGGCTGGCGCATTCATTTTTTTGAGTGAGATCACCCCATATCGGGAGATTAGCCATTTCGGTGAAGTGAAAACAGTTGGAGACAAAAGCGGTGTTCGGACGGGGACAAGCCACCACACCAAGGTGTGCCCGGGCAAGCATTTCCAAATCATTTCAAAAAAACATTGCGTCCAGGATTAGCACGCAATGTTGCGTCTAATTTTTGCACGCAACACTATGACTATCCACTTTTGTGTTGCGTACTGTTTTGCTACGCAACACTTTTTTCTGGCGCAGCCGGGGTCAACAGGTGGACTTGCCCGGGACCACCAACCAGGGCGCCAGTGGTTCCGGGCACCTCAGCTTTTTGTCTCCGCTTTACGCGTAAAAAAACGACAGATGCGGCCCCAAACCGGAACCACATTCCCCTACCACCCGGGGTCAACCGCACCACCACTGCTGGTTCCGGGTACGGTCGCTTGTTGTCCCCGACAGTTGCGCAAAAAAAATGGATGCATGTGAGGAAAGACCAGAACCGGCATGCCTCCTCGACCGGGGCCAGCCATCTGCTTGCCACTGGTTCCGGGTGCAGGTGTAATTGGTCTCCGCTAAGTGGCTAAAGAAATTTATGGTTTGTCTTTATATAGGCGGAACCAGTGGTAGCTAAGCCGGTGGCCCCTGACTACTCAACACAAAGGGAAAACTTCGGTGAGGGCTCAAGAAAGTTTTAAGATTGGCAACTCGAAAGCAGGTTGCTCCAGCTTTCGGGGACAACCGTACTAGCCCCGTGTTTTCCAAATTCAAAAGCGGTAGAGCACTTGTAGTTGCTGGCTATTGGATGGAACATCCGGCAGGTTTCAACAAAGAAGGACTTCAAAAAACCAAGCATAGCAGTGGTTGAGGCGAACAAGGTGAATCTTCGTACCGGGAAGTACAGCTTTTGTTAACAGGTCCGAGGTCAAAACCACAAATTGCCTAAATTTGTCGCTTCCCGAGGCTTAAAATACCACTCTACCTATGCCCACATTTCTGGACTTTGAACAACCAATTGCCGACCTGATCGATCAGTTGGAACAAGCCAAAAGCATTGAGGAAAAAAGCGAAGTCAACGTTAAAACGACCATCAAGGAGTTGGAACGCAAGATTCGCAATACTACCAAAGAGCTCTACGAAAACTTAACGCCCTGGCAACGGGTACAAGTTTCTCGTCACCCCGACCGCCCCTATACCTTGAGTTACATCGAAGCCATCACCGGTGGAGAATTTCAAGAACTGCACGGCGATCGCAACGTGAAGGACGACAAAGCAATGGTAGGTGGCTTCGGTGCGGTTGACGGAGAAACGGTGATGTTTATCGGTCAACAAAAAGGCATCAATACCAAAATGCGGCAATACCGCAACTTTGGCATGCCCAACCCCGAAGGCTACCGCAAAGCGCTGCGCCTGATGAAACTGGCCGAAAAGTTCAACAAACCGGTGGTTACCTTCATCGATACGCCCGGAGCATTTCCTGGATTAGAAGCCGAAGAGCGAGGTCAAGGTGAAGCCATTGCCCGCAACTTGTTGGAAATGTCACAACTTCAGGTGCCAATTATATGCATTGTAATTGGCGAAGGAGCATCCGGTGGAGCCCTTGGAATTGGCGTTGGCGATAAAGTGCTGATGCTGGAAAACACCTGGTACTCGGTTATTTCTCCCGAATCCTGCTCTTCCATATTGTGGCGCAGTTGGGAACAAAAAGAGTTGGCTGCCAGTGCGTTGAAGCTCACCGCCAAAGACATGTTGGCCAACAAGCTCATCGACGGCATCATCAAAGAGCCACTCGGTGGAGCCCACGCCAACCCCTTGGAAATTTTTGAGCGGGTGAAGGTGGAAATTCAAAAACACCTTGGCAAACTCAAAGAGATGGATTCGGAGAAACGGATTGAAAGGCGCATCAAGAAATTTTCGACCATGGGCCACTACGAAACCATCGAAACGGTGCATGTACCGGTAGAAGATACCGGCTCCGAAGTTTAATCGTTGCTTATTCTATTTGTTGTAAATCGGATGCACCCCCAAAACGGTGCCTCCGGTGAGGGTAGTTCCTAAAGTGGAAGCAAACCCGCTGCCCGGCACATAGAAGTATTCTTCCAACTGATTGCCAATCCCCAAAAACAAGCGCTCTCCAAGAGAATCGTAACCCAATACCTGGGCATTTTTTCCTCCAATGATGGAAAGTAGCCCGGTGGAACTTCCATACCGGTATTCGTACACTCCGGTGGAGTGGGCGATCAAGTAAACATCCGTATTGATTTGCAGCACGGCCTGGATGGTGCCGTTTGGCAGGGTACGCGCGTTGGAAATGCCACTGGTGCTTTGAAAAAGGGTTTTAATCACCCCTTCTCCGTTTTCATTGCAAAACAGCAACACTTCATTGGCGTTGTGGCCAAACAGTTCTACCACATCAAAGAGGATGGGTTTTGAGTCGCGCTCCTTGGCACCTGAAAAATCAAAATACCAGGAAATTCGGCGGTCGGTACCGTTGACCGCCCGCTGTTCAAGCAAGAAAAGCCCTTCGTGCAATAGGAAGCTCTCTGGTATCCAAGACTGCTCAATGGCCGAGGCAAAATCCAGTTCGCCCAAAAAATTGTAGCCGTGCACCCTGCCATCGGCCAAACCCACATAACTGAGGTCGTTGAAATAGCCCCAATTGGTGAAGTTCTCGAAACTGGCATTCAGGATAGGTACTTCCCACAAGAGATTTCCGGTAGGATACTCTAACACCTTGAAAGAGCCGGTTTTGTTGCCCGTTACGGCCATGTATTGGTGCCTCGAACTTACTCCCGACCCTGCATAATCGCTGCTATATTGCGCAATGCTGCGAAATCCTACTCCGCTTTGGTATCCCTCTACGGCCAGCTGATTGGTGCCGGTTTGGGTTACGACCACCACTTCTTGAAGCATTTTAGGAACACCTCCCAGCGCAAGTGCCACCAGGGCTTTGCCTTGATTGGTGCCATCGAAAGCACTGATGCGCAAATAATAAGTTCCACTCTCCAGGTAAAGGTCCGTGATCGGGTAATCTACCTCCAGGTTAAAACGTGAACCTTCCACCGATTGACTGATAGGAGCGGCAACCGGTATTTGATTGGCATCGAGCAGGGTGACGGCCACTTGACACAGGGCTTTTTCATCAGAAATGGCCGCCCGTACCTTGAGTGTTTCAGGTACTTGCACCGATTGGTTTTCTACCGGAGTATCAACGATGACCACCGGAGGAATTTCGTCAGCATCCGGCTGGCAACCGATTACTACTGCCGACCATGCCAGCACAAAAAGCAAATGCTTTTTCAGGTTCATGGCTTAAAGATACAGGTATCGCGCCTTTTGACCGATTCCCGATTCGTTTTCCAGGGCAATCCCAACCGAATGGCCCCTCCAATAAAATGAATTCACCGCTGTGTAAAAGTTGTTGATTCGCTGTGTATAAATGCCTCGATTCAAGGTTCGCGCAGCCTCAGCCGCACCCGGATAGTTTGCCGCTCTTGAAGCCCATGCTCGGGTAGCTAAATTCCTATCTTTGGCCCATGAGCGAGTCGATGGAACAAGTGAACGAGCAGGCCCCCAAAAGGCGATTAAAAAGCAATGCTTCTCTACCAATGAGCAGCGATTTGGGCAAACTCCCGCCACAGGCCATCGACCTCGAAGAAGCCGTGCTGGGTGCCTTAATGCTGGAAAAAGAAGCGGTAAATGATGTGATTGACATTCTCGCTCCTCAAAGTTTCTACAAAGAGAGCCACCAAAAAATTTACGCGGCCGTTCAAGAGCTGTTTCAACGGTCGGAACCCATCGACCTGCTCACCGTCACCCAAGAGTTGCGCAAGTCGGGCGACTTGGAATTGGTGGGCGGTCCGTATTACATTTCGCAACTCACCAACCGGGTAGCCTCCGCGGCCAACGTGGAGTTTCACTCGCGGGTCATTTCGCAGAAATTCATTCAACGGGAGCTCATCCGCATTTCTTCCGATACCATCAAAGCCGCCTACGAAGACACCACTGACGTATTTGAATTGCTCGACGAAGCAGAACGCAATTTGTTTACCGTAGCAGAGGGCAACATCCGCAAGAACTACGATAAGATGAGCACCTTGCTGCACCAGGCCGTGCAGCACATCGAAGAGCTCAGCCAGCGACAAGATGGCGTGAGTGGGGTCGCTACCGGATTTACCGGCCTCGACCGGCTCACCTCGGGTTTTCAACCATCAGACATGGTGGTGTTGGCCGCGCGTCCGGGTATGGGTAAAACGGCGTTCGTACTTTCCTTGTGTCGGAATACTGCGGTAGATTTTGGAGTTGGCGTTGCCGTTTTCTCGTTAGAAATGTCTTCCCTACAGTTGGTCAACCGTTTGATTGCCAGCGAAACGGAACTTGCGGCAGAAAAGCTGAAAAAAGGGAACCTCGAACCCCACGAATGGGAACAGCTCAACGCCAAGATTGGCAACCTGGCGGAAGCGCCTATTTTTATTGACGATACTCCTGCCCTCTCGGTATTCGAACTACGGGCCAAATGCCGGCGGCTCAAGGCCCAACACGACATTGGCATTGTGATCATTGACTACCTGCAGCTGATGACCGCCGGTGGCGATAATAAAGGTGGCAACCGGGAGCAAGAAATCAGTACCATCTCGCGTTCTATCAAAAGCATCGCCAAGGAGTTGAACGTTCCCATCATAGCCCTGTCACAGTTGAGCCGTGCGGTTGAAACCCGCGGAGGCGACAAACGTCCCATGCTTTCCGACCTTCGGGAATCGGGAGCGATTGAGCAGGATGCCGATATGGTGATGTTCATCTACCGGCCAGAGTACTACGGCATCACCGAAGACGAGGAAGGAACCCCCGTTGCCGGCACTGCCGAACTCATTCTGGCCAAACACCGAAACGGTGCACTCGATACGGTAAAGGTGCGTTTTATCAATCATCTCGCTAAATTTGCCGATCTTGAGACAGATGACTTCGGAGGCTTCAACAATTTACCGGTCTCCGATGAATTCGATTCCTCACCCGGACAGCCCGGACAAGTGATCCGCAGTTCCAAAATGGATGACATTGAAGATGAAGACCCGCCCTTTTAACCCCCTGAAACCGCTCTTTTTTCTTTTTATAATGCTATTGACGGTGCCCTCCATGGCGCGTCACCTGCTCATCCCAATGGATGAAGTACAGCAAAACCACCTGAAAGCCTACGGCCTGGCCTATTGGATTTTGGAACGGGATGTAGAAGTAGAGTGGTTGCTCAACTACCGAGGTGGCAGTTTTATGGTCAAGCACGTGCCCACTATCGAGCGGGAATGCAACTACCGGGGCATCTCTTTCGAAATTATTGCCGATGCTTCCGCTACGGGCATCCTCAACGAAATTTCCGATCCACAAGTCAATATGGATGCGGTAAAGTTGGAAAAAGCACCCAAAATTGCGGTGTATTCTCCCAAAACTGCCCAGCCCTGGGATGATGCAGTGACCTTGGTACTCACCTATGCAGAAATTCCCTACGATGTGATTTACGATGATGAGATCATTCAGGGGCAACTCCACCTCTACGACTGGCTCCACCTTCACCACGAAGATTTTACCGGTCAGTACGGAAAATTCTACTCCAACTACCGCAACGCAAAATGGTACCGCGATCAGGTAGCCGAATTTGAAGCAACCGCCCAGCGCTTGGGTTTCAGCAAAGTCTCTGAATTAAAATTGGGAGTGGCCTTGAAAATACGTGACTACACCGCTGGAGGAGGGTTCATGTTTTCCATGTGTTCGGGCACCGATTCTTATGACATTGCCCTGGCTGCCGAAAACGTAGACATTTGTGAAAGCATGTTCGACGGCGACCCAGCCAGTCCCAACGCGCAAAACCAATTGGATTTTGAACGGTCTTTTGCCTTCACCAACTACCTCATCAGCCGCGATCCGTATGAATACGAGTTTTCCAATGTGGATGCTACTCCCGTTCATGCCCGCACTCCTGAGAACCTGGACGTCTTCACCCTGTTTGACTTTTCTGCCAAATGGGATCCCGTGCCCACCATGCTGTGCCAAAACCACGAAAAGGTGATCAAAGGCTTTATGGGACAGACTACCGCCTACAACAAAAAATACGTCAAGCCCGATGTCTTGATCATGGGCGAAAGCAAAGCCCTCAACTCGGCCAAATACATTCATGGCGAGTTTGGAAAAGGCCAATGGACCTTTTATGGTGGTCACGACCCGGAAGATTACCAACACTTTGTAGGCGACCCTCCTACCGACCTCGATTTGGTGCCGAATTCTCCCGGATACCGCCTCATCCTGAATAACGTACTGTTTCCTGCCGCTAAAAAGAAGAAGCAAAAAACCTGAGCCTCAGGATCGCTTCCCTGGTCTGCCTTGATTTCAGTAGTTTTGCCTGCTTGAAAAATACTCATGCCAGGCCCCAGGTACCTTCTTTTTGTTTGTTTGTTTTGCTGTAGTGTTGCCACCTTCGGGCAGTCGGATACAGAAAAACCGACCTACGCCATCCGCAAGGCCATCGACAAAATCAAGGTGGATGGTATCGTAGACGAAAAAGATTGGGCTGTTGCTCCGGTTACCGAAAATTTCAAGGCCAGTTTTCCGATGGATACCGGACTTGCCCTGAGCCCTACCGAAGTACGCCTCACCTACGATCGCAATTACCTCTACGTTAGTGCGGTATGTTATGATCCTCAACCGGGAGATTATGTGGTTCAATCGCTGAGGCGCGATTTTGAATTTGGCAACAGTGACGCGTTTTCCGTTTTTCTCGATCCTTTTCAGGATGGTTTCAACGGTTTTGTTTTTACCGTCAACCCCTATGGCGCTCAAACGGAAGGGCTGATCCAAAACGGTGGCGGATTTGGCACCAACCTCTCCTGGGACAACCGGTGGTTTTCTAAAGTGACCCGCCAGCCGGACCAATGGGTCGTTGAGATGGCCATTCCCTTCAAAACCTTGCGCTACAAAGGCGATATAACTTCCTGGGGCATCAACTTTGCCCGAAACGACCTCAAAAACAATCAAGTATCCTCCTGGTCATGGGTGCCGCGCAACTTCAACGTTTCCACTTTGGCCTTCACCGGCAGTTTGGCCTGGGATACCCCGCCAGAACCATCCGGTGCGAATATCTCCATCATTCCCAGTGTTATTTCAAGAGTTTCGCGCGATTTTCAAGATCCTGACGGCAACACCAACACCTCATTGGACGGCAGCCTCGATGCTAAGGTAGCAGTGACTTCCTCGCTCAATCTGGACCTCACGGTGAACCCCGATTTTTCGCAAGTGGATGTAGATGTGCAGCAGACCAACCTCACACGGTTCAGCCTCTTTTTTCCGGAAAGGCGCAACTTTTTTCTGGAAAACAGCGACCTCTTTGGTCGTTTCGGCTTTTCACAGATTCGCCCATTTTTCTCTCGCCGGATCGGACTCAACCAGGGTCAAACCGTACCCATTTTGGCCGGTGCACGCCTCAGTGGTAAGGTGAATAAGAATTGGCGCATTGGCCTCATGAACCTGCAAACCGAAGGGGATACGGCCGGACTCCCTTCGCAAAACTATACGGTGGCAGCTTTTCAAAGGCAGGTTTGGGGGCGTTCCAACATCGGAGGAATTTTCGTCAACCGACAATCCTTTCGCCAAGGCACAGAAGTGAATGCCGACGACTACAACCGCATTGTGGGTTTGGATTTTAAATTGGCTTCCAACGACAACCGCTGGCGGGGCATTGCTTTTTTCCATCAGGCCATTACGCCCGAAGACACCAATCGAAACAACGCCAATGCCACCTGGCTACGGTATGAGGACCCAAGGCTTACCCTCGACTGGAACCACGAATATGTGGGTGCTAATTACATCGCCGAAGTAGGCTTTGTGCCGCGCAACACCCGCTTCGATGCGGTAAATTCTGAACGGGTGCGGTTTACGTACTGGCGAATAGAACCTCGCATCAGTTACCGTTTTTACCCGGAATCAAGCGCCATCAATTGGCACGGCCCTACCCTCTACTTCAACCATTACCTGGACAAAGATTTGGCCACTACCGACATGTTGATCAAACCTTGGTACGAAGTGGTATTCCTAAACACCAGCAGCTTTCGGGCTTCTTTTGACGAACGGTATACCCGCCTGATTTACGACACCGACATCACTTTTACAGACAACCCACTACTTACCAGTGGCAATTACCACTACCGCAACTTTACCTTTCGCTACCAAACCGATCAACGAAAAGCCTTTAACGCCAACCTCAATTTCGACTACGGAAGCTACTACATTGGTCATAAACTCACCTATCAGGGAGAATTGAGTTACCGGGTACAACCGTGGGGGAATTTTTCGTTGACCTACGAACAAAATGAGATAACCCTTCCCGGAGAAGACTTTAACGATGCTAACATTTCCCTGATCGGGGCCCGGTCTTCGTTGTCTTTCACCACCAATTTGTTCTTCACCACCTTTGTTCAATACAACTCACAGGTAGACAACCTCAACATCAACAGCCGATTCCAGTGGCGCTTCAAGCCCATGTCAGACCTGTTTATCGTGTATACCGATAATTATGATCCCCTCTTGAATGTCAAGAACCGGGCGCTGGTTGTAAAATTTGTGTATTGGATTACCCTCTAACCTTAGTTAAGGAAAATCCAGTCGAGGCCAAACCGTAGGGTACGAAACGGCATCGGGTTGTTTTGCACCAAAACATAATCGGTTCCCATCAATCCGGCATTGGCATGCTGGGCCTTTAGGAAAGCACGTACTTTTTTGATACGCACCGCGAGATAAGCATCGATGAAAGGATATCCGTCTATTTCCTGCGATTGATTGTAAAAGTTGCGGTAGAGCGGATGATAGCCGGGCCTTTTAAATGCAGAGGTATAATACACATCCACGCCTATTTGTGCCGTTAGTGCATTTTTAAACCAATTTCCTTGATAGTAGGCCGTGGTATAGGTGAGGAAAGCTGGCATGGGAAACACATCATCGTTGCTAAACAACTGATACCGAACACCAGGATTAAAGTAGAAGTGCCCTGCACGGAACTGCTTGTTCAGGTGAAACTGAATCAGTGAAACACCTTCTCCCAATTGTTGGGCTTGCGCCAACGAATCGAAATACACTAGATTATCTAATTGTGTAAACTTAGCTCCCAGTTGAAGTTTCCATGCTGTTTGCCGAACAGATACCCCCAATTGAGCCCTCGATTCTTTGTTGAAATCGTTTTCCCAGCCGAAATCTGCTGACCCAAACCGTTCTTGTGTATACTGTGGCCGCTCCCGAACCACTTGTAGAAAAGCCTGGTAGTCCCACGCCTTTTTGCCCGAATCCTGCTTCAACGTATTCCGCCCCATGGTGGTACGAAACGTGAAATCACCGGCATTGAACCCACCAACGGCCGATTCACCTTTCGACTTTAAAGCAAACTGTCCCACGCGTAGGGCAATGGCCCCACCCAAAAACAGGTTGTCGCCATTCAACCGATTGGCCGATTGCAAAAAGCGGATACTCTGGTGGCGGCCAAAATCCTCATATTCAAAAGGTACATTGGCTTTGGTGCTCACTCCATTTTGAATTCCGAAACGGTTGTTATAAGTAACCGATCGAGCAAAGTTGATCACACTGTCTAAGCTAGTGATATAGCTCGGTAGATTAGGGGCATAGAACGCTGAATCGGGTGCCTCGTCCCTGTAAAACATTTCCCTTTCTTCCGCCCAAAACTCATGAAACACTTGTACCCGAGGGCGAAAACTGAACGTTTCAATGGTATCACCAGGATTGGTCGTAGACTCTTTCTGCCCAAACCGAAACATCTGTTTCACCAACACTCGGTTGTAGCGCACATCATTCTGAGCATTGGATAAAAAAGCCGGTACCACTACCAGACCATTGCCACTGAACGATCCGCCATTTTCTTCAAAACTTTCCTGACTGGAAATTCCGCCATTCTCCTCCACCAGCGACCGAGAATAATAATAGTGTGCCAACACCCGGTACCGATTTCCCGGAGCTACATAATTGGAGGTAACCACCAAGTTGGCATGTCGCGATTTTTGGCGGGTAAAAAAGCCTTCTCCCGAAGTACGGTCATAATTGACCCCAATGTTCCAACTCTCGTTGATGTTTTGCGTGTGCTGTCCCAATAAGCCAACCTCTTGTTTAGAGCCATTGGTGAAGGTGATGCGCGAGAAAGGTTGGTTGGTAGAAAAGTAGCGAACGCTGTCTTTAGAAATGCGATGCTGGTCCAAAACCGTTAAGCCTGGATTAAAACCAACTTCATGGTCGGCCAGCCACCACAGCAGTCCACCAGGGTCGCCTACATTTCCCGCGGAAAAAGAATAAGGAGGTAGCGTGGGTGTACCCATGAGCACCGGACGAAGCGTAGTATCTACCGCTAAACCTTTGTCCAGGTCGTTTTCAAAATCAACAGCGGAAAATTGGAGGGTTTGAATGGGCCTATCCACCACCTGATTGGTGTCGTTTTGCTGTGCCTGGGTGGTAAGAACAACACAAGCGAAAAGAGAAAGCAACACGTATTTCATCATACCGGCGGCAGCCAATCAAAAATGATGCTAAAACTAAAAACAAATGCGCAAACCCACGATTAGAGTTTTGCAGAAGGCATAAAAAAAAAGCCTCAGCTCAATGAGCCAAGGCTTTTAAAGTAAAAACGGCAACGACATACTCTCCCGCCTGTTACAGCAGTACCATCTGCGCTGGTGGGCTTAACTTCTCTGTTCGGAATGGGAAGAGGTGATCCCCACCGCAATAGTCACCGTAAATCGATCAATACGTTTAACAACTTGAAATTAGAATCGAAATTTTAATAGGAAGCCCTATCAAGATTTATTGTTGTGACAGAAAGCTACGGGTAATTAGTATTGCTCGGCTTTGACATTACTGCCTTTACACCTGCAACCTATCAACGTCATCGTCTTTAACGACCCTTATAAAGAAGCCTCATCTTGAGGCGAGTTTCGCACTTAGATGCTTTCAGTGCTTATCTCATCCAGACATAGCTACTCTGCGATGCAGTTGGCACCACAACAGATGCACTAGCGGTCTGTCCATCTCGGTCCTCTCGTACTAGAGATAGGTCCTCTCAAGCTTCTAACGCCCACAACAGATAGGGACCGAACTGTCTCGCGACGTTCTGAACCCAGCTCGCGTGCCACTTTAATGGGCGAACAGCCCAACCCTTGGGACCTTCTCCAGCCCCAGGATGTGACGAGCCGACATCGAGGTGCCAAACCTCCCCGTCGATATGAGCTCTTGGGGGAGATCAGCCTGTTATCCCCGGAGTACCTTTTATCCTTTGAGCGATGGCCCTTCCATGCGGAACCACCGGATCACTATACCCAACTTTCGTTCCTGTTCGACTTGTCAGTCTTACAGTCAAGCACCCTTATGCTATTGCACTCTGCGCACGGTTACCAAGCGTGCTGAGGGTACCTTTGGAAGCCTCCGTTACTCTTTTGGAGGCGACCACCCCAGTCAAACTACCCACCAAACA
>CALCCE010000113.1 GCA_937899835.1 uncultured Flavobacteriales bacterium
GTGAGGGATGGAGGTTCTCGAAGTCTTTTTTTAGGGTTTGCACCAGGGTTTTTGATGCGGCTTCCCGATCTACCAGATGACCAACCTTTTGAATCATATCGAAGGCATCGTCGAGGGTGAAAATGTCGCTCATCCATACCGGATAACGCTCCATTAAGGCCTCCATTTGCTGTTGCTCGTTTTCCTCTTTGTTGCCAATGATCAGGTCGGGAGCCAGCTCTTCAATTTTATTCAGGCGAAATTTTTTGGTGCCACCAATTCGGGGTTTACTCCTGTACCATGCATCAGGGTGGATGCAATAGCCGGTGATACCAACCACTTGCTGTTCGAGGCCCAGGTAGTGGAGCAGTTCAGTTTGCGAAGGAACCAGCGATATGATGCGCTTGGGCGGAAAAGAATAATGAATGGTCCGACCCATTTGGTCGGTTACTTCCCGCCTTTCATCGCTCATCGAATGGCATCAATGATGTCGTACTTGGTGATGATGTGGTCGTTGCCCGCGGCATCGCGCACCAACACCGCTTGATTTTCGCGGTTGATCATGGAAGAGACCTTTTCTAGAGGATCGTTTCCATTTACAAAGGGAAAAGCTTCCTTCATCACTTCCTTCACAGTGGCCGTGCGCAAGTCGGGGTGTTCCAGCAATTGCGCATACAGGTTACTTTCATCAACCGAACCCACATAGTCAGATTCATGCACCACCGGGATTTGGGAAATGTCAAATTTCCGCATTTGCTCAATAGCGGCTTGCACCGAAGCAGCAGCATCTACCGTCAACAAATTTTTGTCTTTGTGTCCGGCGATCAAGTCGATGGCTGTTGGTTTTTCAACTTCCAGAAATCCGCGGTCGCGCATCCAATCATCGTTGAAGATTTTGCCCACATAGCGGGTACCGTGATCGTGGAATAGCACCACCACCACGTCATCTTCGGTGAGTTCATCGGCGAGTTGTAATACGCCTTTGATGGCCGAACCGGCGGAGTTTCCTACGAAAATACCCTCTTCGCGGGCCAGCCTCCGGGTGTAGATGGCTCCGTCTTTGTCAGTTACTTTTTCGAAGTGATCGATCACATCAAAATCTACGTTCTCTGGCAGTATATCCTCGCCAATGCCCTCGGTGATGTAGGGATAGATCTCGTTGTTGTCGAAAATGCCGGTTTCGTGGTATTTCTTGAAAACCGAACCGTAGGTATCAATGCCCCAAATTTTTACGTTCGGGTTTTGCTCTTTGAGGTATTTCCCGACTCCGGAGATGGTTCCACCCGTACCCACACCTACCACAAAATGCGTGATCTTGCCTTCGGTTTGTTCCCAAATTTCGGGTCCGGTAGTCTGGTAGTGCGCTTTCCGGTTCGAAAGATTATTGTATTGGTCGATGTAGATCGAGTTGGGGGTTTCTTCCGCCAACCGGCGGGCCACCGAGTAATACGAGCGTGGATCGTCTGGCTCTACGTTGGTCGGACAAACAATGACCTCTGCACCCACCGCCCGCAGAATGTCCATTTTTTCTTTCGACTGCTTGTCGCTGAGCGTACAAATCAATTTGTATCCGCGCACGATAGCAGCCAAGGCTAGGCCCATGCCGGTATTTCCAGAAGTACCTTCAATGATCGTTCCTCCGGGTTTCAAACTGCCGTCTGCCTCCGCATCCAATACCATTTGCAGCGCCATCCGGTCTTTCACCGAGTTGCCGGGATTGGTAGTTTCTACCTTGGCCAGCACCGTGGCTTTCACATCTTTAGCAATGTGGTTAAGCTTCACCAGTGGCGTATCGCCAATGGTATCGAGAATGTTAGAATAAAATTTCATTGGGCCATGTGTATCTGACCGCAAAGGTAGCCACTTCAATCAAACCGAATAGCCTTCACCGGGCTAATTTTCGTGACAACATAGGTAGGCAAAACCATGATTAAGGTGCATAAAATCAGGGTTCCGAGGTTCAATGAAAGCACCGTGAACAGATCGAGCCGGATGGGTACCGTAGAGATATAATACGATTCAACCGGCAACTTGAGCAAGCCGTACTCATCCTGCAACCAACACAAGCTCAGCCCAAGCACATTGCCAATAAGGAGCCCAACGAAAATGAGGTAAGCCGCATTGTAGAGAAAGATTTTGCGAACACTCCAATTGGCCGCCCCTAGCGATTTCAAAATGCCAATCATTCGGGTGCGCTCCAGAATCAGGATCAACAGAGCCGATCCCATGTTGATGGCCGACACTAAAATCATCAGGCTGATGATGATGATCACGTTGATGTCCTGCAATTCCAGCCAGCCAAAAATATCGGAGTGCTCTCGGGTGATTTTCTGTGTGTTCAGCTCGTAGCCCACGTGTTGTTCCACAATCTGATCGAGCTTTTCTAAATCTTCGTACCGGTCGAGCAGTACTTCAAAGCCGCTCACTTCATCGCGTTCAAAGCCATTGAGTCGTTGCACGTGTTGAATGTCGGCCAACACCACCGCCCGGTCAAATTGTTCCAGGCCGGTTTCGTAGATGCCCCTGATCACAAATTGCCGTTTCCGCTCTTTCCCGTTGGCGATAAAAATCACTAAAATCTTCTGCTCCAGTTTCAGTTGCAGCTTGTCGGTGAGAAAGCGGGAAACGAGAATGTCGTTGGTCCGGTTGGAGTCCGACAGGGTCAACAATTCGCCTTCCTGGAGGTTCTTTTCAAAGAACGACCAATTGAAGTCTGTGCCAATCCCTTTTATTAAGACCCCTTGAATTTCAGTTTTGGTTTGAACAATCCCCGCTTTAGTGGCATAGACTTGGATGTTGTTGACGCCTTGAACTTCATTGAGCGAGGGGTAAAACGGCTGTTGAATGGAAATCGGATTGCTTTCCAGCGAAGAGCTGCTTTCATAAGGCCCGATTTGCAAGTGGCCCCCAAAACCAATGACTTTGGCTCGAATCTCGGATTGAAAACCGGTAACAATAGCATTGGTGAGCAGCATTACCGCCATGCTGAGCGCGATGCCCAAAATCGCAATGCGAATAATGGTTCGGGTACCACTGCCAGCCGTCTTGCGGCTGCCCGGTCCCACCATCTTACCAACAATAAAGCGCTCAAAGTTCACGGTTTGCGTATTCGGTTAACCCTGCTAATTTTGCTCCCAGGTTTGCAGAATTTGGTTTTTTCTTCCACGTTACAGTGGCCAGCAATGCGCGGTAAAAGTAGCAAATATCTTTGCGCACTTGGTGTGCTATGCGGTATGGTACTTTCGGTGTTTGGGCAAGAAAAATCGCTTCCTAAAGCTCGAAAATTAACCCAAAGTGAAGTGCAGGTTGGAGCCGCCAGGTTGGCCGAATACCTCCCCTTGATTGAAGGCAAAACGGTAGCCATCGTGGCCAACCAAACCTCTGAAATACAGGGAACTCATTTGGTAGATACCCTGTTGTCCAAAGGCATTCAAATTGCCAAAGTGTTTGCTCCCGAGCACGGTTTTCGCGGCACTGCCGATGCAGGCGAAAAAATTGCCGATTCCCGTGATCCTACAACTGGCCTGACCATTCGTTCACTGTATGGGGCCAACAAACGTCCTAAAGCCAGCGACCTCAAAGGTATTGACGTGGTGCTCTTCGACATTCAAGATGTAGGCGTACGCTTCTACACGTACATCTACACGATGACCTATGTGATGGAAGCTTGTGCAGAAAACGGAGTCCAGGTAATCGTTTTGGATCGGCCCAACCCCAATGGTTTTTATGTGGACGGACCAGTCTTAAAGCGCGAAAATGCCTCCTTTGTCGGCTTGCATCCCATTCCGTTGGTGCACGGCATGACGGTAGGAGAGTATGCCCAGATGCTCAATGGTGAAGGTTGGTTGCGCAATGGTGTCCGGTGTGATTTGCAAGTGATTGCTTGTGCCGGGTATACCCATTCCGATCATTACCAACTTCCTGTGAAACCTTCGCCCAATTTGCCCAACATGGCCTCTGTGTACCTCTATCCTTCCCTTGGACTTTTCGAAGGAACCGTGGTGAGTGTAGGGCGGGGCACCGATTACCCTTTTCAGGTATTTGGGCATCCACAATTGTTAGAGGCCGATTTTTCTTTCACCCCTGAATCGAAACCCGGAGCTAAATACCCACCTCACAAAGGCGTATTGTGCAAAGGCTATGACTTGCGAGAATTTGGCGAAAATCAAATGACGCGCTACAAAGGGTTTTACCTCTTTTGGTTGCTTACTGCCTACCGCGATTCAGAAAATCAGGCTTCTTTCTTTCTAAAAAATGGCTTTTTTCACAAGCTCTCTGGTGACCAACAACTGATGGAGCAAGTGAAGAATGGAAAAAGCGAAAAGGAAATTCGAGCCTCTTGGCAAAACGAGCTCGATCAATTCAAAAAGTTGCGCAAAAGCTACTTGCTCTATCCCGATTTCGAATAGCTTGATTATTCTGTTTTGGCCGGAATACGCGCGGTTATCTTAAACGAAATCCTGCGGTTGGCCTCCTGGCCTTCTAACGTATCGTTCGATTTCATTGGAACCGAACTCCCATAACCTTTTGCAGTCATCCTCTCTCGCGGAATGCCCTGTCGGAAAAGGTAGGTGACAATGCTCTCAGCCCGCGCCTGAGTAACCTCCAGGTTCCACTCCTCATCGTATTCATCGTCGATGTGAACACCAATCTCAAAAGTAAATTCCGGATTGATCTTTAGAAAGTGAATGAAGTAGTTGAGCACCATGATCTGGGTTTCCACCCCAAGACCATATTTGCGCACCAGTTGACGTTCGTTCATGATTTCGGCTGTTTCCCCGAGGAAAACATCGTCTGAGTTGGCCAGAACCACTTCCTGATCGAGCGGCATTTCATTGGAGTTGCCTCTATTCAGACTGTCCGAAGCCAAAGTGTCGAAATCATGAGGAATGAGGCGCACATCGTCCAGGTAGAGATAAGCCATGTTTTCGATGTTCATGCCTACGGTGATCGGGTTTTCCCGGGCCGCATATTTGGGGTCGCAACCTCCAAGGTTACCGATAATAAGAAAGCGTTCACCCCCTCTTGCGGTATAACTGGCCGTGAACCGCGTCCAGCGATCCAGTTGGTCGTAGAAATAGTCTTTAGGAGTAGACTTGCTTTGAATACGGCTGGTGGGCGTGTATGCAAACTCCTCTGGTTCAAAAATGCTATCCGAAGAAAAGTAAACGCCCAGTTGATCGGTAAAAAAAGAACTGAGTTCTCCGGGAGAGACCCAAAAACTGATCTCGTATACCTTATTGACTTCCAGGGCTTGCACCAACTGCCCCTGAAGGTATTCGCACCACGAATCTCCCTTTTGGTAAGCAATTAAACCCGCATAGCCCTTCCCGGTTCTTGGGTGCTGAATGCCGGCAATGTTCACCGGGGCGTGGGTATAGAAATAAGGAGAATCCTGGTGGTAAAAATCGGGGTTGGTGGCCAGCGGATTGGTCCAAAATTGGCAATCGTTGATGTTGCCCAGTGTAGGCGACAGTTGCAAATAATTTTCGAAACTGGGGTTTTTGACCAGATTTTGGCATATAGACGTATTCGTCATATGTAAAAATCCAATAATTATTCCCAATTTTTGAAGCATGTACAGATGTTCAGATATAAATTTTAGCGTAGAAAGAGGTTGTGGAAGAATATTACTTCAGAAAGTGTTGATTTAGGAATTCGATTAATTTTACCTCAAATTGTTAATAATGGTTACTGGACCGTGTTAATACGTAGGGTATAACTCCCGTTTTTTTACGCTTGAAAGCCGAAAGATTTTTGAAGAAATTTGTTTTCTTTTTCCGAACCCCTCTCATTCTATGATCACCTTAGTTAATGCCGATTCTTTCGAAGTGGATTGGTACGTCTGCCCCCGATTTATGTGCGATACGAACCATGCTACCGCTGCAGGAAAACTTGCTGCTGGTGCTTCGGTAACCTTGGAAACGGATGGGCCACATACGGTGTTGTGGGCCTTCGGAATGAAGTTCGCTGCCGGAGTCGGTTGTCAAGGTGATTCGGTGCTCACCTTCCAAAACGACGAAACGGGCACTTGGTGTGCTGTTTCCGAATCTAAGAAAAGTCATTAATGAGCCGCTACTTCAGACGAGGTAGCTACATGCCGTCCAGGGTATGCTTTGAGTGCAGCATCCAAAATAGCGACTGCTTCCTGCAAAAAGGCCTTTTCCAATACATATGCTAAACGCACTTGGCGTTTCCCTTGCTCCGGGTCGGAGTAAAAACCACTTGCCGGAGCCATCATCACCGTAGTGTTGTTGAGCTCGAACGATTCGAGAATCCACTGGCAAAATTTTTCGGAGCTGTCCACTGGTAACTCAGCCATGGCATAGAAGGCTCCCGTAGGTTTCGGGCAAACCACCCCTTCAATTTGGTTGAGGCCATCTACTAAAGTATCCCGGCGTTCTACATACTCTTCAATCACTTCCTCAAAATAAGAAGTGGGCGTTTCCAAAGCGGCTTCACCCGCAATTTGGCCAAATGTAGGAGGACTGAGACGGGCCTGAGCAAATTTGAGAACCGTATCCATCACTTCCCGGTTGTGACTGGCAATGGCACCCACCCGGGCCCCACACATGCTGTAGCGCTTCGAAACTGAATCCACCAAAATCGCGTGTTGTTCCAGGCCTTCCAGGTTCATAATGGAATGGTGGTCCAAACCATCGTAGCAAAACTCCCGGTACACCTCGTCAGCAAAAAGAAAAAGATCGTGCTGCAACACCAGGTTGCGCAAAGTCTCCAACTCTTCGTTCCGATATAGTACTCCTGTCGGGTTGCCTGGATTGCAGATGAGAATGGCTTTTGTTCGGTCAGTAATCCGTGCTTCAAACGCCTCGATCGGTGGCAAAGCAAATCCTGATTCAATGGAAGTCGGAATCGGCACTACGTTTACACCTACTGCTACAGCAAAACCATTGTAGTTGGCATAAAACGGTTCAGGGATAATTACTTCATCTCCAGGGTTGAGGCAACTCAACATGCCCATCAGCAGGGCTTCAGAGCCTCCCGTAGTGATAATGATTTCACTGGCATCGAGCCCAATGCCCACACTGTTATAATAGTTGGCCAGGCCTTCACGGTAAGTCGAAAATCCCGCTGAGTGGCTGTATTCTACTACTTTCAAGTCAAGATTGCGCATCTTTTCCAACACCACTTCAGGCGTGTGAATATCGGGTTGACCAATGTTGAGGTGGTGCACCTTTCTACCTGCCTTTAGCGCTTTTTCGGCGAAAGGAACCAGTTTGCGAATGGGGGAAGCCGGCATGCGCTGGCCTTTATCGGAAATACCGGGCATAAGCCAAATAAAAGTTGATTGAGGAGGGTAAAAATAAGGACAAATAGAGAAATGGCCGAACCAAAAATGGGTAGGAATCGTTCAGCTTTTCTTATTGTCTACCACTCCCTTAAAGCGGATTTTGAAAGGGGAATTGGGAGCGTTGGAAAACACTTCTAAGATACGGTCTTGATAACCGTATTTGCCCTTCGTATCGAAGGTGACTTTGATAACGGCACGTTCACCGGGGGCTAAGGGTGTTTTGGGAAAGGTAGGAACAGTACAGCTGCAAGCGACCGTTACTTTGGTGATGACCAGTGGGGCATCTCCGGTATTGGTATAAAAAAAGTCAAAGCTGAGCATTTCGCCCGCTTTGACTTTTTCAAATTTTTGTGTTTTGTCTTCGAACTTTATTTCTTGCGCCGGCACCAAGGCAGGCAACAAAAACAGCATCAGTGAAGTCAAAACTTTCACGCAGGTAACCGATTAGTTGGCAATCGGAGCGGCAGCAGGTGCTGTTTTTACCGGAGTGGTAGGCGCATTGGGCACAGCTTCGATGTTGCCTTTGATGCGGATCACTTTGGTAGGTGCGTTAGATGCGTTGGAGGTGATGGTCACCGATTTGTTGATCGGACCTACACGCTTTGAGTCATACTTTACCTTGATAACGGCAGTTTTACCCGGCATGATGGGCTCACGTGGCCAATCGGGTACAGTACAGCCACAAGAACCTTTGGCATTGGAAATCACCAGTGGCTCGGTGCCGGTATTGGTAAATTTGAATTCGCAAGAAGCGTCACCGTGTTGCTTCATGTTACCGAAATCGTGCACATCTTTTTCGAAGGTAACTTCTGGGCCACTGCCCGGAGTAGCCACTGTATTTTGTGCAGTACCGGCGAAAACCAGCATCAGCACAGCGGCAAGTGAAAATACAATCTGTTTCATGTCTGAGTTTATTTGGTGTATTTAATGAGTTCGCGTTAAGGATGAATCAAACAAATGTAACAAAATACCTATGGTTAGAGGGGGAAATAACAAATCATTAACAAATGAAATTTCGCCTTTTTTGAGCCCTCAGCCCTGTTTTTGAGCCCTCACAATTCCTTTTATCCGAATGACTTTTACCGGATTGTTGGGATCGTTGCTGTGCAGGGTAACCGTTTTGTTGATAGGGCCAACCCTCGAACTGTTGTAGCGCACCGTAACGAAGCCACTGGTACCGGGTAGTATTGGTTTTTTAGGGTAATCGGCTACTGTACAGGAACAGGAGCCCTTTGCATTGGTAATTACCAGTGGGGCACTACCAGTATTTCTTACCTTAATTTTCGCTTCGGTTTTACTGTTTTGAGCTACTTCGCCAAAGTCATGAACATTGGCTTCCAATTGAATTTCAGGACTGGTCTGTGCCTTGGAAAAATTCGCTGTTACACAAAGCATGCAACAACTTAGGGCGGCAATCATAAAGGTTTTCATGGCTATTGATATTGATTTGAGTTCAAGATAGTCGCCCGGTTGGATGGGTTCATTTTCTTTAACAGGCGCATAACCATTTTAACAGGTGGATAACAAAAGCAATGCCAATGGAGCAATTTCTGGCCTCAAAAAGCGGTGGATGAAAAAGGAGCATCGTACTTACACAAGCTTGTAAGAAGTCTTAAATTTGCAGATTCATTTTTATCATTGGCCACCTTAAGTCAAGCCTATCCCATGGATATTCCAAGCATATACGACCACATCGCCACGGAAGACAAATGGTATTCCCACTGGAGCGCAAAAGGGTATTTTCATTCCACTCCCGACGAGCGCGAGCCCTACACCATCGTGATTCCACCACCCAACGTAACGGGGGTATTGCACATGGGCCACATGCTCAACAATACCATTCAGGATGTGCTGATTCGCCGGGCGCGAATGTTGGGCTACAATGCGTGTTGGGTGCCAGGTTATGACCATGCCTCCATTGCCACAGAGGCCAAAGTGGTAGCCAAATTGAAAAGCGAAGGCATCGAAAAATTCGACCTCACCCGGGATGAGTTTTTGGAACACGCCTGGGAATGGAAGGAAAAGCATGGTGGAATCATTCTCGAACAGCTGAAGAAACTGGGCGCTTCCTGCGATTGGGAACGCACGCGTTTCACCATGGAGGAAGACCTGACCGAGGCCGTTTTGGACGTGTTCATCGACCTCTACGCAAAAGGGAAGATTTACCGGGGCTACCGCATGGTCAATTGGGACCCGGTGGCACTTACCGCGGTTTCAGATGAAGAGGTTATCCACGAAGAAGTGCAGTCAAAGCTTTACCATGTTCGCTATCCCATTGAAGGGGCGGAAGATGCGTGGGTGATCATTGCGACCACACGTCCCGAAACCATTTTGGGCGATACTGCAGTGTGTGTTAACCCTAACGATGAGCGCTACCAGCACCTGAAAGGTAAAAGGGTGGAAGTGCCCTTTACCGGCAGAACAGTGCCCATCATTTTCGACGATTACGTGGCCATGGATTTTGGTACGGGTTGTTTGAAAGTGACGCCAGCCCACGATCAAAACGATAAAGAAATTGGTGAGCGCCACAACTTAGCAGTACTCGATATTCTCAACGATGACGCTACGCTCAACGAAAAGGCGGGCCGCTACATTGGTGAAGACCGCTTTGTAGTACGGAAAAAGATTGTCGAAGACCTTGATGCAGCAGGATTTCTGGTGAAAACCGAGGACTACATGAATAAGGTTGGCCTTTCGGAGCGCACCAAAGCAGTGATTGAGCCTAAGCTCTCTTTGCAATGGTTTGTGAGGATGAAGGAAATCTCTGAAAAAGCACTGGAAGTAGTGATGAATGACGAAGTGGCCCTGGTGCCGCCTAAATTCAAAAATACTTACCGCCATTGGATGGAAAACGTCCGCGATTGGTGCATCTCTCGCCAACTTTGGTGGGGACAACGCATTCCAGCCTGGCACTACGGCAAGGAGATGGACGATTATGTGGTAGCCAAAACCGAGGAAAGAGCCCTTGACCTTGCCCGTAAAAAGACGGGCAATTACAGCCTCACGGCGGCTGACCTGAAACAAGACGAAGATGTAGTTGATACCTGGTTCAGTTCCTGGCTTTGGCCGATTTCAGTATTCGATGGTTTTAAAGACCCGGAAAATGCTGACATCAACTATTATTATCCGACCAATACCTTGGTAACCGCTCCCGAAATTCTCTTTTTCTGGGTAGCCCGGATGGTTATTGCCGGATACGAATACCGTGGTAAGCGTCCGTTCAAAGACGTTTACCTCACTGGAATTGTCCGCGACCAACTTCGCCAAAAAATGTCGAAGTCCTTGGGCAACTCACCCGATCCACTCGACCTCATTGCCAAATACGGTGCTGATGGGGTGCGGGTAGGCATGCTTTTGAGTTCACCGGCCGGCAACGACTTGTTGTTTGACGAGAAACTCTGTCAGCAAGGCCGTAATTTCACCAATAAGATTTGGAACGCATTGCGGCTCGTAAAAAGCTGGGAGGTTTCGGAAGCGGTAAGCACACCTGAGGAGAATAATGTGGCCGATCAATGGTTCACTGCGGTTTTCCAGGATTGCCTAAAACAACTCAATGCGCAGTACGACCAATTCCGGATGTCGGACGCTTTGATGAGCAACTACAAACTGGTTTGGGATGAGTTTTGCTCCCGCTACCTCGAAATGGTAAAGCCCGCCTATGGCCAGCCCATCGATAAAGCCACCATGGACCGCACCATCTACCATTTTGAGCAGGTATTGCGTGTGGTTCAGCCTTGGACTCCCTTTATTGCCGAAGAAATTTGGCATTTGTTGCGAGATCGTACCGAAGGGGACGATTTGATCATTGCTTCCTGGCCAACTGAGGCAACCAATGATGCCAGTTTGCTGGCCGGTTGCGAAGTGATGTCTGAAGTTGTAAGTCAGATTCGAAACTTCCGTAAGAAGCAGAATGTACCCAACAAAACCGCACTTCAGCTGCTGGTGAAAGGGGAGGTTATCGACCACCGTTTCGATGCGCTTACCCGCAAATTGGGTATTCTGGACGACCTACAGATGATCACCGAAAAACCATCGGGCGCCCATCGCTTTGTTGTAGGTACCAACGAATATTTTATTCCGGTAGCCGGTACCATCGATGTAGAAGCCGAAACTGTCAAGTTGAAAGAAGAGCTCGACTACCAACAAGGCTTTCTGGGCAGTGTGATGAAGAAACTCGGCAACGAGCGTTTTGTCAACAACGCTCCGGCCAAAGTGGTGGAGATGGAGCAAAAGAAAAAAGCAGATGCCGAAGCGCGCATCCGCTTGATCGAAGAGCAATTGAGCAACCTGAAGGGTTAATTATGCTAACCCTCAAATATTGCTTGTGAGGGTTAGTTGATACGTTTATCAGTGCTTGTTGTAATGGGTAATGGTTATTATTTAACCGAAACTTTCCGCGTCCAGCGCTGGCCAGCCCCTTGTACCGCTACTATGTAAAAACCTGCCGGTAATGCATCGAGACTTACTGAATGCACACGGCCTGTAGTCCAATTCGATTCTGATAACAAGCGCCCGTCCACCGTCAACAAGCGCACTTCATACCCCCCCGGGGTAAAAACACCAGCACCCAATTTTAGGTGCAACCAATCTACTGCAGGGTTTGGGTAAGCTGAAAGCTCCAACTCTGAAGCCGAAGGCAAATCCTTCGGTCCGGTCGGGGCGGAACACTCAAAATCAAATTCGCCACCATCCCAGGCAGCGATGTAAGGAAACGAATCTACATCAATGGTGCGGAAAGCACCACCGATCACTAAGGTATCTCTAAAATGTTCAATAGTAAAGATCTCATTGTCCAATGAATAGCCGTGTGTACACCAGCGTAAACCATCCCAAGAAGCTAACATTGAAGCATCAATACCACTGGCCTCCAAAAAAGCACCCACAGCATAAAGTTTGCCACTGTACTCAATCATCTTATTCACTCGTGGGAAGCTCAAACCACCCAAACCTGATCCAGGAGACTCCCATGTGGTACCGTTCCAAGCAACAACCGCCGTTCCCGGATTACCAAAAGGCTCAGAAAACAATCCACCTGCATAAAGCAAACCATCGTGCACATACAAATCGTTCACAGCAGAAGCCGTACCCACGATTCCGTTTGCTAATGCTTCCCAGCTGGTACCATTCCATTTAGCTACAGAGTTGATCCCCAAGTCCCAATGATTGAAGTTGCCGCCCACATACAACTCCCCGTTGTAGAATTCCATATCGTAAATGCCGTCTCCTTCCCAAC
>CALCCE010000114.1 GCA_937899835.1 uncultured Flavobacteriales bacterium
GCTTTGCTTTGGTAAAGCAAAACGCCCGGAGCTGAAGCTCCGGGCGTTTTTTTATTTTTATGAGTTAATAATTGAATTTGATTTGTTGGTGTGCGCAGGTGAGGAAGAGTAGTTGGTGTAATCGCGCACCGATTTTTCTACTTACAGGAGGTAGTGTCAAAAAACGTAATCCGTGTTTACTGTTTGAGATCAATGAAACTTTCTTTATTTAAGTGTTCAATCCGAACCTTTTTCCTTGCGACATTTAAATGAAAGTGTCGTCCTGGCCCATTAATAAATTTTATCTCTTGGAATATATCTATGAAATTCGGAGCCCTTTTCATTCCTTGTCCTAATCTAAAGCCAATTAATCCTCTTGTCTCTGTGGGATAAATTGGATAAGGCTTTTTACCCTTATTATTTAAACCCAAACCACTCCTAAACAAATTATGTTCGTTATAATTCCCTACTCCCCAAGACAAAATGTTTCTATCGTTTTTTACTGTATGAACTCGACTAGCAAAACCAAAGCTTATTCCCTCATAAGAATCATCTTTTTTCTTTTTTACCTTTTCAATAACTGCTCTAACAGGCCAAGTAACTCCCCAAAGAGGTATTACTATTGCCGCAGCACCAATATTAAGCCCTAACCTAAGAGGAATTGTTGCAACTTCAGCAATTTTGTAAATATCCTGCCCGAACAACAAAACATTATAATCAACGCTATAATTTGTTACCCGAGTAGAACCATCTTCAAAATCCCATATTTCCTCTATTTTGGGTCGCGCATCTACTAAACGAACTTTAATTTTTTCATTTCTCGAAATCAAGTATTCTGCCTCATCAGCTTGCCAGTCATTAAATTTTGCCCTAAAATCTTTATCAAACACTCTAGCAACTGTTGTGTTTATACGATCTAAAAAGTTACCATACTTAACTATGTCCCCCAATGGATCAGTATATACCATTGGATTATTATCCATACTGACATAAGAGCTTTGCCAAGGCATTAAACTTCCTTTAGGATCAACACTCAACCACCTACCCAAGCGCGGGTCATATTGCCTAAATAGAGTTGTATAACTATTCCCACTCCCCTTCACTTCATCATCCTTCTCCATGCCATTAAAGCCAAACCGGTAATCACCCGCCGTATAGCTGCGTCCAGGCATTTCCATACCGAAAGGATAGTAATCTTTCAGGCTAATGATATCGGCAATGGGCGAAGTGCCCCCTGCAGTGCGCAGGTGCCATGCCGGATCGCTGCCATCGGGGCCGGCAATGTCGGCTCCTAAGTAGCCAGTGTGTCCGTTGCCACTCAGGTCGGTGAGGGTTTGGCCGCTGCCTTCGTTCATGTTCCAGTAGCCTTGCAGCCCTGGTTCAGTGCCGGTGAGAGGCAGGTGCATGTAGGCATTGATCTCCGCCAAGCTACGGGCGGTGTGCCAAATTCGCACCTCATCAATCTTGCCTTCATAATAGTAGTTGTTGCGGGTACCGTTCAATGCCGTGGCCTCTGAGCCATCTCCCATAAACCCATAGCGGGTATTGGAAGAACTCAAGCCTGCGCCACTGTGCGGTGGAGTTACTTGTGCATCGAGCACCCCATCGATGTAGATGTACTTGTTGGTTCCATCATACACCGCCACCACGTGGTGCCAGTTGCCGTCGTTCACCGTTGAATTCGAATAGAAATCGTTTACCGGGAAACCGTTGGCGTGGGTACTGAAACCTACTGTTCCGTTGGCATGGACAAATACCATGTAGTAATCCGAACGATCGAAGTCTACAATGGACCAATTGCCGTACCACGGACTTCCAGTCGTTGGTGCATAGGCGGTGTTGATCCACGCTTCTACGGTAACTGCATTGAGGTTATCTCCGGGGTTGTAGGCCATGTCCAAAGACACGTAGTCCGTGGTGCCATCAAAATCCAAGGCATAGTCATCTTGTGTAGCCGGAGCCTGGCGGTCGGAGATGACCACCCGCACGTTGCCCAGGTGATCGCTGAGCTCGTAGCTTTTCTTACCCAGTTTTCGGGTATTGGTCACGGCAGGCCCCAGGGCTTGAATAGCTCCGTTGGTAGACCAGGGTACTTCAGCATACATGTCCTCAGCGGGTTGTCGTGAGCCCAGTCGCGAACTACCATACACGGGCTGGTCGGTCAATTGGAAGTAATGTAAAGCTTCTTCCAACCTGCGCTCGTAACTGCCCATGAGGTTACCCTGAGCATCGCGCACGTAGTAGGTCACCGGCCACTCTTTCGGATTGAGCAAGACGCCTGATCCATCTTTGGTTTTCTCGGTTTTCGATACGCGGTTGCCCATCGCATCGTAGGCAAAGGCCAGATCGCTGTGGGTGCCACTGTAGCGAATGGATTCCACTTTACCATCCGCTTTCCAGTTGATGTCCACAATGTTTTCCGCATTGTCTTTGGTGAGGTTGCCCACCGCATCGTAGCCGTAGTTGCCCACCGCTTGGTTGTCGATGTCGTTGGTGGCCACCCCCGGAGCTGCACCATCAATCACATAATCGAGGCGGTTGTTCACTTTTTCGTTGCCGATCAGGTTGTACCGATAATCAAATTCATCCATCAACTGCCCGGCCGTATTGCTGTAGCGGCTCAGCGCCTCCAGGTTGCCGTTGGCATCGTAGGTATAGCTTGCCGACAGGCGATCGGTCAATGCCGTCCATGAACTACCATTTTCGTAGTAATCGGCTTTCTTCAAGCGGTTGATCTCATCGTAGCGGTATTGATAAGCGATGTAAGGCTCGGGCAATCCCGCCGACTCTCGCTTGTAGCTAATGGAACTGATGTTGCCGTTGTAAAGGTCGCGGTTGGCGGCTGTGGCCTTGGCGCCTGCTGTTCCATTGGTAAAGCCCATTGGGTGATTCGTACGGTCAAAATCACCGTCGTAATAGGTCAGCGCCATACCAAAGGCATCGCGGGCGGTTTTCTCGTGGGTCGTTCCCGCCAGGCCATCTTGCCCATCATCGTGATAACTCAGCGATGGATCGTTGATGGCTTTGAGCCAACCTTGCAAGGTGTAGATGTAGTCTAAACCTTGCAGGTCGTCCTCGCCCAACTCCGTGCGGGCCAGTGGACCGTACGCATAGTATTCGTAGTGCGCATCGCGGTCCCAAATCACCCCGTCAGTGGAAGTTTCCACCAAGGTGATGCGGTTGTCCATGTCGTAGTGGTAGCGGTGAAAGAATTGATCTTTTAAGCCCTCCTGGTAAGACACCTGCAACACGTTGTTGGTGTAGAGGTCGTAGTCGTATTCCACGGTGAAATCACCCAGGCCATTTACCCGTTGTACCATCCAGGCCACATTGCCATGTGGATCGTAGCTGTAATAGGTGTTGTTGCCTTCGGTGGTGCGCACCCAGCTTACCCGCTGGTGCAGGTGTTGCTGGCCATTGCCGTTGAGGGAAATGCCACTCACTGCTTCATCGTAATAGGTCCACACCTGTTCGCTTTGTCCTCCGCTGGGGAAGGTTTGGTTGTTGACATAATTGTCTAGGTAGCCAACACTCTGATTGCTGACACCCGATTCTACAATTCGCCCCAAATCGTCGTAAATCACGTAACTGTACTTTCCGTCGATTTTCTGTTGGGCATCTTGCGAAAAGCGCAATTGGTTCAGGTTGTCGTACCAGAATTCGGCAGTACCTCCATCCGGCGTATTCTGCGCAATCAGTTCTCCCCTACTGCTATAGTTGTAAGCCGTTACCATGCGGTGTTGCGGAGCCACCTGCCGGTTTTTCACGTTGGTAGCAGCCGGATCCAACTGGTCTACTCCTTCTGGCGGAACGGTTTTGATCAAGCGACCTGCACGGTCGTGGTAATACAGCGTGTAGTGGTGGTAGTTGAGCGCATACTCCAACCAGAAGCGATCGCTCACCCCATATGGATCGGCACAATTCTCCTGGTAGCTCTGCGCAATGTTGGTCACTGCTTCGGCTTTCAGGTCGGCCACAAAGCCTTCGATCTGCGCCCGCAAAGAAGCCGCAATCTCATCTTCACACGTCACGTAGGCAATGGTGTCCACGTAAATGCTGTCTATCGGTTGCGAAACGGGCTCCACCCATTTAAAGCACATATCTTTGAAATCGCATGGCTTGGCCGGATCAAACTTGAAAAAATCGATCTTAATTTCTGCACCACCCGGTGGTTGGAAGTAAATAAATCCATCATCTGGCTTGAATACAAATTCGCCTTTGGGGTTGTCTCCTTTTGGATCGCTCATGGATCCATAATTGTTGTTGATACCCAGACCCGTACTAAAAACCAGTTTATCGTCGGTGATGAATTGAACGTCTGTAAGCGTACATACCGGCCCGCCTACGTTATCCGGATCGAAATAGGTAAGATAGCCGTTAGCATCTTGGCCAAATTCCCAGAAATCACCATCCTTCATGTCATAGCCCGAGTGATAGCCAAAATCGAAGGGTGGCGGAAGTGTGAAACAACCCCTGTAGTGCTGTTGGGCATCCCGCATAGGGATGTAGTATTGGCAAATCGGTTCTATTCCGAAGCTCCAGGTAGTGTTTGGAAGGTAATCCAAAATCACCCGGCGGTTGATCACGTTGGGATAAGAAGAAACAACAGATGAAGCATGTGGAGCAGCAAAAGCATTGAACACCTCCGTTTCGCCATATATACCATCGTTTCGGTGGCGGTCCTCAAAATAATCTCCAATTTTTTCCACGCCATTATTCACGTAGATAAAATCTTGGTTGAGAACAATGTCTTGCAAGTTCCGCATTACCCCTACCGAAGTATTGTCCAGCAAATCGCCTATGGCGGAAGACTGGCAACGTTGGGTAATCGGCACTGCACCAAACTCGTAGTTGTAGAAGTCAGCAAAATAGTTGTTCAGTTCCGAAACAAAAGGGTGCCCCGTTACCACCGAAGGCACACCTCCACCGGTAGTAAACACTTGGAAGTTGCCCGTGTAAGGGTTGATGAGGATGGTAAAATTACCGGCTATGATTTGGTAGCTGCCCCCGGCAGTGGCACTCACTCCTGGAGGCAATTGCCCGTTGCCGTAAAGTCCACCACCGTTGTTCAACCATTGGGTCCACATGGCAGCCATGAGGGCTCCGCTGGAATTGGTCTGTGCTGGGTCTGGTTTAATGGTTGTGTACCCAGGGTCACAAAACTTATCAGCCACGTTGAGTTCAAAAGCCCACATGGAAGATTGTACCCAAGCATCCATGGCCGCAGCTGGCCCCACCGATCCATCCATTTGTATCTCCAGGCCGTTGCACCCTTCTTTACAATTGGCAACCAGTTGGTCCAACATGCATTCCAGGTTGGCAGTGCTAAGATCAAAAGTAAAACCACCCGGTAAAGGCCATGATGTTTTGGGCACCCAAACAGTATCGTTGAAAATAGTATCCAGGGTAAGGTAATACTGGTCCCCTTCTACATACAATCCCGCCTGATGGTAGGCTTCAATGGCCGCCTGACGAAAACTGGCCCTGCGCAAATCGCAAATGTTTTCGCACGAAGCAATCATTTCATCCACCTGAGCCTGTTGGTAGGTTACTACCGGGGTTCCGTTCACCGATCCACCTACGGGCAAGACGGTATTTTCCACACATTGCTGAAAATTGAGCCACTCGGCAGCCGGGTCGTTGCTGCTGGCAATCATGCCGGCACAGTCCTGCCAGTTGGTGGCACCAGGGCATATGGCGTTTTCACATGGCGGCTTGTCGCCCCATTGGTAATTGAAGTAAGCATAGGCATGGCTGGTATAACCAGGAGTTGCACCGCCTAAAATCACCCCACCGGCGGTACCGTTGGCATTGGCTACCGCTCCCTGGTATTGATAGCCGGTACAAAACAGAAAGTGCTCCACTATATCGTAATCATAGGTGAGGCCTCCATACAATGGATTGGAGGCAAAAGGGCTGCTCGAACTGTTCGAATTGCCTACTCCCTGCGAAAAGAGTGTGCCGTTGGTTCCCGTTCCGTTTTGGCTGGTAAGCGTGGTGTAGGAATCGGTGAGTCCGGTCCAGCAATCCCACAACTGCTTGCAGCTGTAGCCATCTTCCACCATGTTTTTGATCATCTGCTCAAAAGCCGCTTCGGTGTAAACACCGTTCAAAAATGGGAGCGTGCCGTTACCGTTGGCCACTATAAAAGGCTCTCCGTCCCAGTAGTTGGTGAAATAATCCACAAACTCATCGATGGCCGGATTGTCGCATTCATAAGTAGGGCAAACTTCAATCGGAATTTTAAAGGTGTCGCAACCGATAATGATGGGCGCGCAGGAATCCATGAATGCTGTGGTAGCATTCGGAATCGTAATGTCTACACCCAACAGATCGTAAAAACCCACCAGGTCTACATTGCCCGCTTGCAATTGATCGATGATATTGCTTAAGGGAGCCTGGTTGACCAGGTCTTCGTAGTAAGCGCACAGTGCATCCTGGTGTACCTGTAGGTTGCTTTTGTTTTCGGCCGTATTCCAATTGTTCACCTCCACGATTTTGGAAATGGTGTATGTTCCCGGGGCCAAACTCACGTTGAAGCCCATGGAAACGGGAGCAATCGGAAAGTTGCAGGCTCCAGGCGGTACATCCAGGGTTTGCTGCTGCACTACCTGTTGTTGGTCGTCCTTCACCTGAATCAGCACCGTGTAGTCACAAGTAGCACAATAGTTGGCACAAATATCCTGGATGGTGGCAATGTCTAATTCGTAGTTGACGCTAATGGTCGTGTTGGTTCCAAAAGACAGGGTTTTGGAAGCGATGTTTCCATACTGGCCATAAGGTTGCTTTTGCTGAATGTCATCCCGCACGTTGAAAGCCGCATTCACCTGTGACTCCAAGCCATCGAGGGCCGCGGTGGGATCGTTGTAATCGTTCTCCCCGTTGGACTCTAAACAAGTAGCAATGGTGCGCCCGGCTTTGTCGATGTAGGTCACGGTCATCACCTTGTTGGGGTCGAGCACCATTACTTTAGAAACGCTTTCGCTCAATGGCGCTTCGTCTCCAAACACTCGGAGCAACTCATCTTCGGCTACGCCCGAATAGAAGTAGCGGGTGGATCGGTCGCTGGTGTTGTTGGTCGGACGAATTTTAAAGGTTTCACCGGGTGCACTGGTCTGCACCGGCCGGCCAGTACCATCGTTGAGGAAGCGGGTACGGCTGTAAGGAAAACCCTCCGCATCGGGAATGCGATTGTCGGCGTTGTTGTCTGAAAAATAATCGTAGTTGCTACCCGAAGCACTGTAAACCGCGCCTGGTGTAGTATAGTTGCCGGCCATATCAAAATCTTGCGGGCCGTAGGTTACCCCAGAGCTGCTCTCGGTAAAGCCCGACTCGTAGGTCAAATCGGTTTTGCCCGACTTGGGAATCGGCATTCCTGCCCAGGCTTCGCGCCCGGAGTAGTCGCGAATGACTTCGCCCACCGCTACTTCGTTGTTGGAAGCAATGCGCCCCTGGGTTTGGGTAATTTGGTTCAAACCGTTGGCAAAAGTGATGCTCTCCCCCATCCGCACCGGCTGGTTGTCGGCAAACGAACCACTGGAAAAGGTGCGGGAGTAGATCCAATTCAATTGGTCGTCGGGCTGTACAAAGAAAAACGCCCAGTTGTTGCTGGCATCCCCGGGAAAACTAACGGCAGTATTCGAGGGTGCCGACCAAACGCCCCAGTTGTCCGCATCGCCCAAACCGTTGGGTGCCCAATTGCCGATAGGCCGCACCCGCCAAATGTAGTAGCCGGTGCCCTCCATGAGGGAGAGGTGAATCGATTTTTGTGGGCTTTCGGTTTCGATAGACAATGCCTGATCCCAATTGACGGGGGCATTCACATCCACCACAGTCGTGTTGTTGGGATCGGTATTGTATACCCGCATGACCTGAAGCTCGTAATTGGGAATCATGTCTGGCGTTGGCGTGGTGAGGTTCCAGCTGAAATTCACTCGATTCGATCCTGTAATCACCACCGGGTTGTTGAGGGTCACTACTGGTGTAGCCGGGCTGCCCCAACGCACTGCCCGGGTCTTTTGCTCGGTATGGAAGCGCGCTTTGAAGGCCAGGCTGTTGTCCACCGAGGTGAACCCCGTAGGCAGGGCAGGATTGATCAAGGCCACGGTGACACTACTGATCAGCTCTCCATCGGAAAAGGGCGACAAATCAATCCGATGCACATGCTCCGGATTATTGTCATCAATGTTGAGGGTAACAGTAGAAACTCCAGGCCCAATGCCCGAATTCATAGTGTAGGTGAGCTTCACAGTGAGGGAAGCCGAAAAGGGTATTCCGGGCAGGTAATGCTTATCCCCGGTATTAAAGGTAAGGTCGAGAAAACTGTTTTTTAAACTTGACTCGTAGCAGGGACTTGAGTTGAGTATATTGCCTGGATTGATTTGAATCGGTGCTGAGCCCAACAACCCGGTAACCTGGGCGTTGGTAAATACGTGCTCATCGCCCAGCACGGCGGGGGAGCACTGACTGTAACTGACTTGGGAAACACCCAACAGGGCAAGCAGAAGCAAGCCTATCAGTTTCCCAAAAGGAATCTTAGCCATCATATTGTGTTGTTTTTGGGGCGGTTTTATTGGGGATCTTCTTCAACGCGCTGTTGGCGCAAATCGGTGATGGTAAAGCCGGCATAGGCTTCTTTGAGCTTTCGGCCTTGGTATACCATTTGGAGCGGCCCTTTTTTCAGGGCCAGCTCTTTTTCACGATCAAAAATGGGCGCTCGGTATTCCACTTCCATGGAAGTGTAGAATGCTCCGGGTTTCATGGTAACCACGCAGCGCTTGAGTTGGCCATCTTGCAAGAAATAGTCGATGCGATCATACTTCACATAATCCGCTATTTCAGAAGTGTTGTACAGCAAGGTAAATTGACCTGTTCCGGCTTCTGCTTCGCACGCTTGCACTTGTCCATAATCGATCATCGCCTTTTGATCTTCGGCAAAGTCTCCCAATGCCTTTTGGCGATTTTCCACCGAACTGGTATTCATGATGTAGATGCTGCGCTCGGTCATGTCTACATACACTTTCACCTTGTTGTCTTCAAACACTTGCGCATGCGTAGACCAGAAGTACCGGCGGTCGCCGTCTTTTACCACCGTATAGAGGTCGTTCACGGCAGCTACCCCTTCTTGATCCGGGGCCGGTTGCATGTTCACGGCCATTTGAAACCGCAGGAAATCATTGGTTCCGTTGGCCGGCTGTCCTACTTGGGACAAGGCTGCTTTGAGTTGGGTTTTGCAGGAATTTTCCTGCCCCCAGGTCGGAGAAGCCCCCAGCAGCAAGGCCAGGAAAACTCCTCCGATCATTTTTGGAATGCAACAGGTCATCATGGGGCGTTGTAGGTTTTGGGAGTGTGGTAATGGGTTTCTTGCAGGGTTTTGCGGCCCCGCTCGGTTTCTACGATCTTCCGAATCAGTTGCCCTTCCGCATTGTATTGGTAGTAGGTGCCAAAATGCGATTCGTTGAAGGATGCAATCACCCGGAAGGTGGGCTTGTCATAGACATAGCAAGTAGTGATCGATTGGTGCGGCCGAATCACGATGTCGTCCAGCCAAACCTCGGTGCCACCATCCAAATAGTCGGAGGCTGCGTTAGGTCGATAAATCTTGATGCTGGGTTCCATAACCGTGAGTCCCACGGTGTAGGCCGAGAACGTGGAGGCCGGCAGCATACCTCGGCACAGGGTCCATTCTCCAACTTTGGCCACTGTTTCAATATCTCCTCCTCCGGGCCAGTCAATCAAAACCGGCTGGCTGATGGGGTCGGGATATACTTTCAGGCGGAAATCGACCGTATGATCAATGGCTTCTACATTTTTGATCCAGTAGAGCAGTTCAAGGCCTTGGGCTTTTATTTCCTCAGAAACCGTAATCGCCGGTAGCGAAAGCAGGTTAGCCTCCGTGTTGCCGGCAAACCCATTGATATCGTTGGCATTTACTCGTACGCTGGAAGTGCCACTGTGCGCCACATCGTCGTCGTGGTAGGCATAGTCACCATAGTGGTTTTGGCTCGGATCGCGCTCCAACACCGGAGCCGCCACGGTACCGTAGTTGCACTCATACGACTCGTAGTAAGCCGATTGCAAGTCGGAGTTGCTCACTACCATGATCGGCAGGCGCTGGTTGTAGCCAAACAAAGCCGCCGATTGAATGCCCCGCCGGTTGGTTTCTGCCACGGGTTGGCCGTCGGGTCCATAGGCATTTATGGTAACATCTTTTTGCCAGAATACACCGTTGCCTTCGGGGTGCAACCAGTTGAAGTAATCCATGGTGAAAGTACCCGTACTGTAGTTTTTGTTGGGGTTGCTGGCCAGGTAAGGCACCGGCACATTAGCAACAGCTTTGTCGTTGTAGGACCAAATGCTTTTCGTACGCCATTTGCCTTTCGTACCCATTTCGTAAGTACCTCGGTTGGTGAGGGTGTTCCAATCGGGAAAACCGTTGAGGTTGTAGCTCCAATCGTCACCGGGCACCACCGCCTTGCAGGCCACCACGTTGGTCACCTTTTTGCCAGGATAATAGGGGCCACAGAACTGCAAGCACGCAGAACTGATCGGATAACAATCGTTGCCTGCCGGAAAGAATTGCAACAGGTTGGTTTTAGGATCCAGCGCAAAGTGGCCTTTGTCTGCCCCAACAATGGGCTGGTCTTCCACCACCGGGCCGCACGGATTTTCTATAAAGTTGTGGAACGGCCCTCCTACATTGATGTCGTGATTGATGCTAAAGGTGGAGCCGTTAGTGGAAAACTTCAAACCCATCACCTCGGGCACCATGGCGAAGCACTCGCCGGCCAATCCCTCAAAAACAAATTCTACTTCTGCCGCCTGTCCGGATGGATAAAAGGTCTGCAAAGAGCCGGTGTTGATGTGGTTGTTCAATTGATCCACAAAAGCTTGCCGCGGACCATCCACCGAAGAAGGTGTCGGCTGGTCGGTGGTGGTGGATTTACCGTAGGTGGTGAATTCGCCTACCGTTTCAGAAATGCGGTTGTTTTTACCACTCCGAATCACTTTTAGGGTGACAGCCGCTCCATCGTTTCCGACAATTGGCGAGTAATACACGTTATCATACAGCAAAGCATTTCCTTCAATGCCAGTGATGTAAGCGACCTCTAAGTTGCCGTTGCCATCGGCAATGTCCACCAGGTCTCCCGGTCCGAAGTTGCTGAGGGCATCGCAAATGCCTCCTGCCGGAGTAGTAGCAGAAGCGGTAAAAGAGATTTTACCGGCACTAGCCTTGACAATATTCACATTGTAGTCGGCACTTTCAATGAGGTCGCGCTCGTTTTTAGACATCTGGTCGAAAGTTTCAAACTCGGTCCAGGCAGGTATCTGGTAGTTTTTGTAGGTCCCGTCGTGGTTGGTAGAATACAACAGGTCCAAGGGACTCCCCGAAGGATCATAAGGCTGAAAACCGTCGGTCGTTTGCGTAATGAGCGGCTCACCGGTTTTAGCACTAAAAGCCAGAAACTCTTCGCGGTGATAGATGCCTTCCCGGTAGGAAATGGTCGCCTTTTTTACCGTTGGGTGCGTCACCACTTTGGTAGTAGCATGCGTGTAGATTTCATTCTTGGTATGGCTCAGGCTGGGCATCACACTCTTGAATGGTATAGGGACCGTGCCCACCACAGGAACATCGATCAATTGCACACCTAAATCCGCTTCGATACTGCCGTCGATGGTTTCTTCACGCACCTGTTTGGCTTCCATGGTGAGGTCTACTTCCCGGCCAGCCGGCACATCGGTTACAATTTCATTGTAACCTTTCATAATGGGAATGGCCGCCCCCGGTTCATAATACTGGTGCTCGGTGGATTGCACTAAGCTCGAGTTTTGCGCTTCAAAGCGCTGATACGTTCCGGCGTACCATTTTTCACTCAGGGGTTGGCCATGCATGTTGTTGAGCTCAAACAAATAGCCTTGGGTCATCCAAATGTTGTAAAGCTTTTTTTGCACCAATACTCCGGGCTTCAAAGCGATGTCTTTCTTGTCCCTGATCTCCGTCATGCGGTCTTTCATGGGATAATCGCGCACGGTCAAAAATTCTTTGGTTACAAAACCACTCCCGGTTTCCACCGAAGCATGGATGTCTTCTATCACCACCTTGGCATAGCCTACACTGGGTCCGGGAAGCAAGCTTTCGCCCAAAGGTCCTTCCACTTGCTTGCGGTCGCGCCCCGAAACTACCTTCTCCAAAAAGGTTTGCCAGAACCGGGGCATGTGGCGCACCAGTGCATTTTCTTCGCGCATGCTCATGGGCTCGTTGGTAGCCACCCCACTGCTGATGTAGGCTTTGCGGTCTTTGTCGTACACTTCGTAGGTGTACTCCTTGCCGTAGAGCTCCTTGCGTCCGGTGTGGGTTCCGTCTTCAAACATCAGCAGGCGCTTCACCCGCACACCGCCACCCCGCTTTGGATGCAGATTGGGCACGCGCAAATAGGAGGCAGAATGCTTGATGTCTTTACAGGTAATTAATGGGCCACCAAAAGCGATGAGCATGTTGGCGAAATTGAGCATCATGGTGTAGGCATCGCTGGGCGATACTCCAAGTGCCGGCGAATCGCCAAAAATGTTGTCTTCACTACACCCTTGGTGACTGATTTTACCTTGGCGTTGTGTTTTCACAAAGTCACGGCATACCCGCACCGGCAAGTTGAAATCGCTGCCCGGTTTGCCCAACCGCAACCAAATACGATTGGTACCACCGTAGCTGGCAATGCCCACCTCAGTTACGTGGAGATACCCTTTGATGTACTCCACATTACAATCTTCCAATTCTGCTTGGGTATAGCCCAGAAGCTTGTAGAGAAATTTGAAATAGAGCCGTTCGCCGGTATTCACAAATTGCCGCTCGATCAAATCTTTCAGGTCGGTCAATTCGGTTGGCGAAGAGATGCCGATGTCCTCATGGTTGAGGTAGAAGCGGTTGTTGCCTACCGAGCCTTCACTTTCCGATCCGGCCAGGCTCACCATCGACAAGGCCGGCTGGTCTTGCACATATTGGTAATCGTCTTGCTCATACTGTACATGAATCTCTCCCCCCGAGGGCAGTTTGATCACTTTCAGTTGCCAGGCAGCGGGATCGAAATTGCTGGTTGGGGTTTGATCGAGCCAATAGAGATAATTGTCAAAACGGGCGGTGCCGTTGCCTTGATAGTTGCCCCAGGCATCGAGGTTAAAGGGCGAATAGTCGGGGTTCTCGTCGGTGGCCGCATACGCTGCACCGTAATCTTCCAGTGCATCATAAGGCGTAGGATAATCGGCCGCCACCGCATCCGGATACTCGTATTCGAATTCATAGGGGTTCACCCACGCAGGCTTCACTCCGGCATATTCAAACCATACGCGCTTCAAGGTGAGCTTGCCGCTTTCAGCACCCGCACCAGCGGTATTGGGCAAGCCCTTTTGCAATTCGTAGGTATACTCAAAGTGAGTCGTTTGAATCAAGGTTTGTGTGCCATCAAAACCTTTGGAATACAGTTCGATTCGTTCCAGTTTTTCCATAGCGGCATTGCCAGGACCTGACGGTCCGGTACCGGCATTGGCCAAGGCATCACGGGCATCATTGCGCGGTCCGGTAACAAAGACCGCTATGTGCGTACGGGTCTCAATTTGGTCCAGCAGGTACACCTCTTTTTCCCCTTCGGTGTAAGACACCAAATCGTCATCGGGATCGGAAAACGAGTTGCGGGAGTAGGTGTAGCCCTTGTACGGCATACGCCAGTTGTACCAACCCGGGCCCGTAGCTTTGTTGTTGCTTCCGTGCAATCGACGGTACTTGAAGCGCGTCCACCCACCAAAATCATCTTCAGTAGGTCCATCGTTGGTGCGGTCGATGTAATCCGGGTCTTCAATGGAAGTCAACAAATAAGTAGAAGCATAAGGCGCATCGGCCTCGGTGCCTTGCTTGATCTTGTCGTTGCCTACCGATTTGTATACAATGTGGTTGTGAAACACATCGGTGCTGTTCTTAGGATCGTAAGCCATGCGTTTCTCGTTGCGGTTGTACACTGGCAAGCCATAGGTGTATCGCTGGCCGCCGGGGTTCACCATGGAAAATTCACCGATCTGCTTCTCAACTCCGGTGGTACGGTTCAGAAATGCCTCTACATCCGGGTCCTTAGAGTAGGATTTGTAGTTGACCCCCCCATGGGTTTGCACCATCTCCGAATTGCGGTTGTAGCCAATAAAGGTGGCCAGGTCCACATCTTCCCCATCGTTTAGGGTGGTAACAATGCCGGTGGGGTTGGGCCTGAATTGCTTGCGGCCCAAGGATGCTACACTGTACAACAGGGTGTTGGTAGCAATCAAATCAGCCAGCAAGCCGGTGGGGGTTAAGCTGGCGCGTTGCAGGCTTGGTTCAGTGGCGGCAATGTGCCCGCCCATGTCGTTCGAAAAACGAAAAATGGCGTTGTCGAGGTCTTTCTCCGACCAGGCTAAGAACTCGTTGTCCCATCCGGCCGATTTGAGTGCTGAAAAACCCAGTCCCCAATCCTGGCCGCCTTCAACGTGCTTTTGCCCATATCCGGCCTCCAGAGAAATGTTGCCTATGCCCAAATAGCTTTTGACATCATTGGGGTGGTAATAAGCGACCTTGCGTTTGTGCATGCGAAAGCCACCCCCCAGGGCCTCCCCGGTAACGGCATAGAGATCGGCTCCATTGAAAGGGATGGGTAAAAACCGATCTTTTTTCTCAAAGGGATCGTCTTTTTCTACCGAATAGTCCATCATGCTGTTGCCTGGGGCAAACTCTGAATACATGTAGCCGTAGGCCGGCAAATCGGTTTCGTTCACGTTTTTTTGCAGGGTAATGTTGGCTCGTAAGCCACCATTGAACCCAACGTGAAAGGGCGAGAGCTCCAATTGGATGTTGGAACTGGCGTTGACCGAAACTCCATTGTATTTGGTAGCCATCGACGGATAGCCCATGTCTTGCAAATAGCGGAAATTATATTTGGCAATTTGCTTGTCCAGCTGCTTCAGGGCAGTTTTTTTTCCTTTACCCAACAGCTTTTCTTTGAACGATTTTTCCTGCGGCTCTTCTACCATAGGAGCATCCATGTCTACACCACCGGATTGATCGCCTTGCTGCTCCATGGTCACCACTGCTTGTGCGGCATTTTGCTTCTCCCGGGAAAGGTATTTGCCCGGACTTACCTGGACACTAAAACTTCCTTTTCCGTCTTCGTAACTGAAGCCCAGGGAACCTAAGCCTTCTACAAAATCCCACCCCAAGCCAAACTTATAGCCAAAGCCGCGGTAGTTGTTGTAGCGCAGGCTTCCACTCAGGTTGATGGGAACATCCTTGCTGTAAATCTCAAAATCACCGGCATGGCCTTGCAGACTAATCGTAGCATTGAGCTTGGTTTTGTTCCAGGTTTTCACATTTTCGCCTTGCCAGTCGTCAGGCAAGCTGCGCTTTTGGCGGTTGATGGCTCCGGGGTTGAGCGTCCAGCCATAGCCTACCCACGAGCTTTCCTCTTCGGGCGATACGCCACTGTGGTAAGACAAAGACATGGCATATCCTCCGCCTTCGAGGCCGGGGATTTGCACCACCGGAATGTTGTAGGTAAAGTCTCCACTAAGATCATTTACCAGTTGGGTAGTGGCAACCGGTTCGAAACTTGAAAATTCGGGTTGGCCCGGGCCCGAGGTAAGGGCGAAGGCCGTGCTGGGAGCGAAGGTTTGCCACAAAAGCGCCACAAGGCAGGCCCAGGCGGTTTTGCGGTAAAGACTTCTTCTGGGGTCAAAGGTCATCATGGTCAATTAGGGTTTCGTAATTCAAGGAGGGCAGTTCGGCAATAAGGTCTTGGGCAAATACAAAATGGTGCTTGCCCGTACTGAAATTCTGGTCGTCCCAGTTGAGCCGCAGGGAACTGGATTGCGAGAGCGCTTCATCGGTGCTGAACACCAGTATCAGCACCTTCTCGCGGGTGAGCCCAATGTTGTTCTCAAAATGGCTGAGCACCGGGTAGAGGGTTTGCCCGTTGGCCTCCAATTCAAATTGTTCTTTGGCGTGAAAGGTGAGATCCTTGAGGCGTTCGTCATTATCCGCATGGCTCTTGATGCCACGAAACATGAGGTCGCCCCCCACGTTTTCGGAAGGTTTGATTTTTACCTCGAAGGTGAGCATGTGGTCGGCCAGCGATTGTAAGCTATCCGCACTCAAGGCCTTTTTGGCTGGTTGACTTTCCAGCAAACTCAGGATGCGCACATCTCCCGGGACGTACTGCACCAGCAAGTCCAAAGAATTCACGGTTTTGTGTACCTGCAATTCTTCTAAAGAATTTTGGTACCATGCCCGATAGGCTTGATGGTCCATCATGCGTTGAGGACCACAAGCCGTGAGGCCAAAGGCCAGGGCAAATGCGATGTAGGAGAAACAGGTACTTCTCATTCGGCAACGGCATTGGGGTCATACCATTGGTTCATGGCCAACAGAAACTCATCGGTCACGTCATGGCCGTCTGAGCCGTAGAGAATACTACCGTCGGAGGTGGTGCCCAACACAATGTCGCAATCCGAATTAAGGGCATATTTTTCGGCAAAAGCATTCACCTGGTTCAACACACCGGTCATCACCCGATTTTCTTCTTCCTGAATGCGTTGCTGCACTTGTTGGGTATATTCAGCAATGTTGTTTTGCTGCACCCGCAACAACTCTTCCCGCTTCGATCGTTCTTCTACCGAAAGCCGGCTTATCTCTTGCGAATATTGGTTGAGGGTGGTTTGAAAATCTTGTTGCAAAGTGTCGAGTTGCGCCACCCAGCCCTGGCGTTTTAATTCGAATTCGTTTTGGGCTTCTTTCATCCCGAGAAATCCATACACTACTTCCTGGGAGCGGACATAGCGAATTTTGGTCTTGTCGGCCGGTCGCGCGATGGACCAAACGTTGAGGCCAATCAACAAGGCGGCCACAAAAAGAAAAGCGAAAGTTTGAAAGCGGTTTAGGTTCATGAAAATGGGAGTTTAGTCAGTTGGTATGAATAGGGTTTAGCGGTTCCAATAAAGTGGTGTACATGGAGACCTACACCATATTTCAGGCACTTTAGCGCTGAAATGGGCATTGGTATTCAGGGTCGATGAGGCTCATCAACGGTTCTAAAATTCACCTGAGCTCAGGTGATAATTGGATCTACCAAATGTTGTGGGGAGAGAAATACAACTTAAGGTAACATTACCCTATTGAGATAGGGCTCGAACAGGAGTAATTGTTGGGGATTTGTTTTTAATTGTTGGGGACTTTTTTTTAAATCGGGTGAATTAGTTAACAATACAAGTGTAGCACTTCATGACACTTATGTAAACCCTGACTGAGGGAAATGCAGGTTCCATCGCGTGTGTTGCAAGGTTGACTGCGTGAACGGCAACTCAAAATCATCCTGCTTTTTTAGGGGAGCCACACCTGGTTCTTACCTTAAAAAGTGGGCTTTCCTGACAATACTTGAGGAATAATCCTGGCCGTGGTGCCCGCTTTCAACGTGTCTCAGCAGTAGCCTCTCTCCTTACCCGATAGGGAGTACCTTCATGGTGAGCCTAACGAACCGCAGGTGTTATTCACTGCAGGTGATTGTTCCCTGAAAGCATTAGTGGAATTGTTGTATTCTTGAAAAGGATTGGTGAGTGAAATGTCTTCCAATCACTTTGAATCTACAAAGACCTTGAATCATGCTAAGTTGTCGACCTGCTGTACTCGTGCTGTTGCTTTTGTTTTCTGTTGGGCTTTCTGCTCAAAACTTTACTAAACCCATTGGTTTGCCGGATACGCTGAGCGGCACCAACTTCAACCTCACACTGGCCCCTTCTACCTTTGAGTTTTTTGATGGCGTGGCCACTCAAACCTATGGCATCAGCCGGGATTACCTGGCTCCTACCCTGATCTTCAACAAAGAAGACCGGGTGCAAATGAATGTGACCAACAATTTGCCCGACACCACCACCTTACACTGGCATGGCATGCACGTGCCCCCGGAAGACGACGGTGGCCCGCATACGGCCATCACCCCAGGCGGTATTTGGAATCCGGAATTTGAGGTAATGGATGATGCTACCACCTTTTGGTACCATCCGCACCTACATGGCAAAACAACAGACCACGTTTATCGGGGTTGTGCCGGCATGATCATCATTCGTGACGATGAAGAGGCCGCTTTGCCCCTGCCACGCACCTATGGCGTAGACGATTTTCCACTCATCATTCAGGATAAAATGTTCGATGCCTCCGGGCAATTCATTCATACACCTTTTGGTGATACCATGATGGTGAACGGAGTAGTTTTTCCCTACATCGAAGTTCCGGCACAGCGGGTCCGGTTTCGGATGCTGAACGCCTCGGTGGAGCGTGCCTATATGTTTGGCATCAGTGACAACCGCACCTACGATTGGATTGGCTCCGACGGTGGGTTATTTCCCCAAAAGGTGACCGTACCCCGTACCCAATTGGTGGCCGGTGAGCGGGCGGAGTTGGTAGTGGATTTCACCGGGCAAGCTGGCCAAACCGTCTATCTTTCCAGTTTTTCCTCTGAACTGCCCATGGGCCTTCCGGGTGGACCAGGAGGTCATGGTGGGGGCATGATGGGCCACCCACCCAGTCCGCTGGACAGCGCGGATTTTCACATTTTACAAATTCGGGTGGTGGCAGCCAACAACAACCCAAGTCCACAGGTGCCCACTACTTTGGTGAGCCACTCCCCACCGCAGGAGGTGGATGCTACGGTTTTTCGAACCAAGGTGATGACCGCTACGGCCAATGATCCCAACCTCTTTGTGTTCGATAGCACGATCTTCAACCACCACCACATCGACGATACGGTTTACCTCGGCTCCACTGAAGTATGGACCTTGATCAACAATACCTTCATCGCACACTCCTTCCACATTCACGACATTCAATTCTACGTGTTGGATATCAACGGCAACCCTCCCCCACCCTTCTACCGGGGCAAAAAGGATGTTATTTTATTAGAGCCCAACGATACCATTCGATTTATTGGAGAATTTCTCGACCATGCCGATCCGCATATTCCCTATATGTATCACTGTCATATTCTTCCCCACGAAGACGCGGGTATGATGGGGCAATTTGTGGTGCTGGACACGACTCCGGTTTCGGTATATGATCAATTGCCCACAAATGAGCAAATCACGCTTTACCCCAACCCAACTTCCGGACAGGTTCAGCTCCAATGGGACCAACCTCAGGCTGCCTCTGTCTTATTGCGAATTACGGATAGCAACGGCAGACTGTACCGGCAAATGCAATGGCAGCCGGGCGAGGAATTAGACCTTGCTTTTTTGTCCGCTGGCATCTACTTTGTGGCCATCCGATCAGAAGAGCAATGGATAGTTAGGAAGGTGGTGAAGCAGGATTAGGCACCAAACTCTTAGGTGTTTACCTAACAACTTTGGGGACAATTTTATGGGTTGGTAATTGATTTTGATACGTTGAGAAGCGCAGGTGAGGTCGTTATGCGTAGCCATCGCGCCACGAATTTGGGCACGCGTGAAAACAACTATTACGGTTCTTTTACAGAAATCCTCTACCCTACTTCTTAAAAAGCATAGGCCCGGTCTACCGGCCAGTCGTCCTCATAACCGTCTTCCCATCGACCAGCAATAATTTCTTCATTTGTCGACAAGCATGCATTGA
>CALCCE010000115.1 GCA_937899835.1 uncultured Flavobacteriales bacterium
CGAGGTCTAAGCGGTCTACATTGCCCGTGCCGTCCGTGTTGGGATCTACCAGAGCAGTACCTCCTGTGCTGGTGTCCACATCGTCCATCTGGCCATCTCCATCGCTGTCGTTGGCCAGTGCATAGGAAGAAGGATAACGCCCTTGGCTGTTCATATTTGCCGGCAAGTAGCCGCCATTGGCTTCTACCGCATCGGGAATACCATCGTTGTCCGAGTCCAGGTCGATGTTGTTGGGAATACCATCGTTGTCAAAATCACCTGTGGTCTCCACCACGTCCAGAATGCCATCATTGTCGTCGTCTACGTCAATGGTATTGGGAATACCATCCATATCGGAATCAACTTCGCAAACCAAGCCAGGAGCATTGTAGCTCAATGCATCCAGCGCCACTCCGCGCGATTGCCGGGTAATCCGAATGTAGCGGGCGGTGCTTCCGGTAATGACATAGTTGAAAGTCTCAAATGTTGGTTGGTTTACCGTGGAAGTGTACAGTTGCGAGTTGGTAAACGTTGTACCGTTGCTCGATTGCTCAATGGTCGCCGATGCAGTATTGCCACTGGTTTGTATCCGAGCCACTGTCAGGGCTACGTTGGTGCCAATAGACAACACGTCAGTGAGGTCTACTACGATGTTGTCGTTGTTTCTGACCTGAGCATAAGCGCCATCAGGAGCTCCCAAGGCATTGGTGGGGTTCGTTACCCCTGATTGGCTAAATACAGCGTCAGCATTTCCATTAACAATTCCCGGTTGTAAGGTAAATCCAATGGGGCAGGTAGCTACCTCTAAGTAGTCTGGTGTTCCGTTGCCATCTACATCACCCGTTTCGTTGGAGGTAGCAATGCCATCTCCATCATCGTCTACATCGCGCCAATCTGGCTCTGCATCTCCATCGGTATTTTGCAAGGCGTAGTTTTCGTAACCGCCATAAGCGGCTCCATTATCCGCTTCGAAGCCATCGTCTACTCCATCATTGTCATTGTCGGTACCAGTAGCAGAGCCATCGGCAATTCCGTCTTGGTCATTGTCGTCTCCTTCAATGATGTCCAACACGGAGTCGTTGTCCGAATCCGTATCCAGGTAATCCGGTGTACCATCTCCATCCGTATCGGTTGGCGTAATGGGAGTATTTCCGGAGTTTATGTCATAAATGTCGATGATACCATCACCATCAGAATCGGTCGTGGCTCCAATGGCTGCAAAACCTGCCGTGGTTTGTCCTTCCCGGTTGTCGGTTATACCATCTCCGTCAGAATCGCGGTCCAAGTAGTTGGGTAGGCTGTCGGCATCGTTATTAACAATTGTGTAGGGCGACCCAAGCAAGGCATCGTGGATGCCATTCTGGTCAAGATCAGAGTAATTGTCTACTGCTCCGTCACCGTCTATATCACTACCGCCCACTTCTACCAAATCCACAATACCATCGGCATCGGAATCACGGTCTACCCGATCGGCAAAAGAATCACCATCGCTATCGCCATCGGCAATAGAAGAAGTAGAGCCGGGGCCATAAGAGGTTCCAGGGGCATTGTCCACCGGATCTAAGAGTCCATCATCATCGGCATCGCCTCCGGCAATACGCCCCGTATTAGGGTTGTATCCCGCAGGAGCGATTCCTCCGTTAGCCTCTATGGCATCGGGAATTCCATCGTTGTCCGAATCCAAATCAATGAAATCGGGAACACCGTCACCATCAGAATCTCCTGCACCTTCCACCGAATCCGGTACTCCATCGTTGTCTGAATCCAGATCACACTCATTGGCAATGCCATCGCCATCCGAATCCCTGCCATCTTCAAAAGGCGATTCCAAAATGTCATCGTCACATTCTACCGTGATGTACACAAAGCCGGTATCACAAAGCACCGGGGCAGGCACATTGTTGTCGCAAATAACGTATTGAATGGTATCGGGGCCGTTGTAACCGCTTGTAGGGGTGTATTGAATGTTGGTACCCACCACAATGGCAGAACCGTTTGCCGGACCCACCAAAATAGTGGTGGTTAAAGGATCAGCATCAGGGTCGGTGTCATTGGCTTGAACATCCACCGTTATGGGTGTATTGAATCCGGTAGTTACCGTATCGTTTACTACAACTGGAGTACAATCATAAAACAAGGTGAAGGCTACGGTATCGTAGTCGTAATTGGTGACCCACCACGTGTTAATGGTATTGATATTTCCTTGGGTTACTCCCCAGGTGTGGCAATTCGAATTACAAGGCACGGTGGTACTTACGGTTCCGCCAGAAATGTTGCTGTCGTCCCAAAAGATATCTTCTTCTGAATTGGGCGGTGCAATGGTAGTTACATTGAAACCGTTGGTGTGGTTTTCCACATCAAACAAGGGCATGTGAGACAAGCCCGCGAAGTATTGAAAATACAGATTAATGGTGGTAGCATCCGGAACCAGTACCCCTAATCCATCACGTCCATCCCAAGGAATGATGTTTTCACCAATGTTTACGTTACGGGCAAAAAATACATCGGTCGTTCCGGGGTCGTATACCTGGTTATTATTAAGGTCGATGAACACCTCCACCACTCCACGGTGGGTGGCCTCAAGTGCAATTTCAAAGCCGTCGTTGAAGCAACCGGTAATTTCAGAGGGGGTTCCAAATTGAGGAATACGCTTGGTGCCCGGATAAACATTGGAATCGGGCAATTGCAAAAACAGCTTGTGCTCTGCAAATTCTGTCACCTGTCCGACAACGGATTGACGGTCTGCCACTACATCTCCATTGTTGTTTGGTCCAGTGCTGTTGGCATAGATCACAAAATCAAAAGGCTGAATGCCGTTGAAATCAATGGCAGTAAGGATACTGTCCTCCGCATAAATGTGCATGGAGGCCTGGAAAGGGTTGGTAAAAGAATTACAGGTAAAATCCCAAGCCTTGGACCAAACCCGACCTTCGATTGCCGTTGAATCAGTAATATCTACCACCGTGATGTCGAAAAATTGGAAGGTTCGTCGAACGTTGCTGACACCATTGATGAAGTTGTCGGCATCACCGGGGTTGAACTCGATGTAATAATCGCCGGGTATGGAAGGCGTATAGCTTAGTGAAGTATAGCCGTTGGTAGCATCAATAATATCAGGGCCAGCGACTGCCTCGTTGTAACTGTTGATGAATCCCGCACCTGAGGTGGGCACCAAAGAAGAGTTGACTACAATGTTTCCTAATGGATCGCGCAAGCGCCAAAAAACATCGTTGTTGTTTTGCCGAAAGCCGTAAAAGATCTTTTCCGTGTTTACGTCTTGGATGTGAATGTTGAGTCTACTGACTGAATCTGCGATATAGGACATAAAATCATGCTCAATATCGTTGTTGTCAAAGATCTGAAGACGAATGTCAATGGTACTGGTGGGCATAAACTGCTTGGTACCTTCTGCCTTCAATCCATTATAAGAAAGAATAAAAAGGAAAATCAGGAAGGTGTTGATAACCCTCAAATAATTACTTCTTTCAATCTTGTAGCCCATGTAACCGAATTCTACCCTAACAATTCAAGCCCGGCTTTGCCAGAACCGTGCAAAAGTGTTAACTCCCTTATATACAGCTGACTGCGTTTTGGCGAGGCCGATCAACTGAATCACTTTTGGAAACAAGTCCCAAAATGGGAATATCCAATGTGATTATATAGCATAATTACGAACCAAAACGGGTAAGGTTTCTGTAGAAAAGTCAAAAAATGCTGAGTGTACCCATTTTGGGTATGGAAGGCATCAAATCATTGGTAGATGAACAGACCAAGAAGTGGCAACAAGAAGGAAAAAGGCCTAACGCTGCGAATGCAGGGAGACTTTGCGGTTCCAAAGTCGGCCGCCTCCCTCTACTTGAATGAGGTAAACGCCATCGCTCAAACCATCGAGATCAAGTGCTACCGGTGCGGTGTTTCCAGGCGCCACCACCTTGCGATGAATGGTTTTTCCGGTGGCATCCAGCAACCGAATGGTAATGGCTTTGGTAGGCGTTTGCTCGAATTGGAGGTAAACTTTTCCGTTGGTCGGATTGGGCCATGCCTGGAAAGAAATTCCCTGGGTCGCCTCCTCTACTCCAACGGTATTCACTACCGTGAGCACCCGATTGTAGTCGTCGTCACAGCCCGCTGAATTGGCCTGTAGGTTTACCACATACGCCCCCGATTGGTTGAATTGGTGGGTGGGGTTCACCT
>CALCCE010000116.1 GCA_937899835.1 uncultured Flavobacteriales bacterium
TGGCTTTCGCCCAAACCGGCCCCGGAGGCGTGGGCGATGCTTCCAGCCTCAAACTCTGGTTGCGCGCTGATGCGGGCGTGTATACCGATGCCGGCGTCACTCTGGCTACCGATAACCAACCGGTGCAGGAATGGCACGATCAAAGCAGCCAGGGCAGCAAGTTTAGGCAAACCACCCCTGCCAGTCGCCCTACTTACAAAACGAGTTTTGTCAACGGTTATCCCGCCATTCAGTTGGACGGTGTGGACGATTTTATCGGCACGAGCATCAATGGAGGCGACCTTTCAGAAGACTTCACCGTTTTTATCATTGGCCGCTTTGGCAACCTCAACCAACCCGCCAACGATTGGGATTTTATGATCTGTGTGGGCGGTGGCTACGTAGGTACCAACAAAAGCTTTTCGATCTCGCGCACCCCCGGCAACTACCCAGGGGGAGCCAACCGCTACTTCACCTACGATGGAGGCGGTTACAAATTTGGCCAAACCGTGGAAGGACAAAAGTGGTCGGTATTTTCAGAAAAATACTTCACTGCTTTGCCCCGCCACAAGGCCTGGGCAGATGGTACTCAAAGCACCGTTTCCGGTGCTTCAGGCACGTTGCAAACCAACGGCTTGTTTGAAATAGGGCGCTACACTTCGGGAAACAACCAGCACTTCAAAGGTGAGGTAGCCGAGGTAATCGTTTACGACTATGCCCTGAATGATGCAGAACGCATTGCGGTGCAAAACTATTTGGCCTCCAAGTATGATCTCACGGTGGTGGATGATAAATATGCCTACGAAAGCACCCACCGCAACGACCTGATCGGAATTGGCCGGTCAAGCCTGAACAACAACCACATTGCTACCCAGGGAGCAGGATTGCTCACCTTAGCCCAAGACGAAGAATTGCTCGACGGCGATTTTGTTTTCGTGGCGAACAACGACAATCCGTTAACCTTTAGTGGTACCGATACTCCCAATTCCATGGGCAGCTATGCGGAGCGCATGTCTCGTACATGGCGAGCAGATGTGAGCGGTACTCCCCGACTGGTCAGCCTAAGCTTTGATTTGAGTGGGGTTTCGGTGCCCAACCCGGAAGCTATAGAGGTATTGATTGATGCCGATGGCACTTTTGCCAATGGCGCCAGCCGCCACGGAACAGGCCGCGTGTGGGATGCCTCCAACCAGACCCTGACGTTTAGCGATGTACCGTTGACCCAAGGCGATCATTTCACTTTGATGTTGGGGAATCTGCAGGTAGCCGTAGCGCACAACTTGATGCTACCCAACGACCTTGAAGGTACGGCCACCCTTACCATCGACGGCGGACGCGAGCCCTACGTCGTACTTTGGGACGATGCTACATTTCCAAGCGCCAGTGAATTTGATGCGCAAAAAGTAGAAAACGGACTTTCGGGCATCAGCTATCAGGAATACGTGCGCAATTACAGCCAATTTGCCAATGCACACCTGAGCAGCGGTGCCCACACGGTGACGGTCATTGATTCGGTATTGGACACTGTGGCGCTCGACTTCTTCATTGAGCACGAACTGAACTACGCTTTCAATGGTGTGGTTGAACGTCCGGACAATGCCATCCGCAAAGAGAACCCTACCTCTTGGGGCAATGGCCAGGCCACGCTCTACAGTGCTTTCAACAGTAGCGAGACCGGTGCGGTTTTCTTTTCTATCAGTCAAACCAACGCCCAGCTGGCGGTGGGCCTGCGCGATGCGGCTTCCAGTGCTTCGGTGAACTACAACGACATGGAATATGGCTTTTGGGTCAACAATGGTAACTTCCAGGTGTGGGGCGATGGCGCTCTGGGCACCTCAACGGCCTACACCACCAGCGATGAATTTGCCATTCGTTTCGAAGCCAACAACAAAGTGCGGCTCGAACGCAACGGCAATTTGATTCAGGAATATACGCTGGGGGCTAACGAGGCCTATCTGTTCGAAACAAGCATCCGTCAAAATTTGGCGGGCATCAAAGAAATTAAAACCGACCGGGGATTTCGCCCCAGCGTAGAGTTGATCAGCACCTACGCCTCGTGCGAACCACCATATACCGGGGCGGTGAACCTGGAATTTTGGGCGCCTTTTGAAATTTTTGGCGCCATCACCTACGAGTGGTACAACCAAGTGGGCGATTTGATTGCAACCACGGAAGATGTGCAGAACCTGGACCCGGGCACTTATTCGGTGGTGGTTTCTTACACTGGACCTAACAGTGCTTTAATCAATGCCGCATATGTGGTAGACCTTTACAACCAGGTGAACTGGACCAATTTTGTAAACACCACCACGGTAGTAGGTGCTACCAACACCCTCAAGAAAAACGGCACCAACAATGCCTGGGATGGTGATGCAGAATCGCAAAACATTCTCAAAACCGGTGAAAACGGATATTTTGAATTCACTTCAAACTTTAGCGGCACCAACTTTCGGGCGAAGGTGGGCTTCTCCACTACCGCGGCTACGGGCAACAACCTGAGCTCCATTGCACCCGGCTTCGAATTCTTTTCTTTCGGCAGCACCCGGCAAGTGGGCATTACCCTCCCCTTCTCGGGCGTCGGTTTTCCAATTACCTATACCTACCCTCGGAATCCGGGTGACCAATACCGACTGGAACGTTCTGGCAACTTTCTGCATTACAAAATCAACGGCATTACGGTGCGCACTTTCAACATTACCACTTTCCCCAGCCTGGCGGGTGATGTGATGATTGAGGCTGCGATTTTCACTCCCGACCGGGAGATTGAAACCACAATTGCCACCTTTGGTTGCGATGCAGCCAAGCCGATTGCTGACCTAAAAACCGACCTGGACGGCAGCTACTACCTCGCCTCCGACCGCATTGTCCGTTTCCGCTATTTCGAAGATTACCACGATCCGGATGGTCAGCTGACCTTCCGGGTGTTCAACGATTTCAATGAAGACGTGACGCCTACCGGGCTCACCCTCAACAACCAATGGGGCGACAACCGCAACGCCCTCAACCTACAGCCCTATGGCGCACTTGCTGCCGGGTTCTACATCCTGCAAGTAACCAACGACAAAGGCGAAAATTATTACCTGCGCTTTAAGATCTGATGGCTATGACTACGAACACATCTTCCCTGCTCTTTCGTTCCGCTGCCTTGTTGGGCATTGGTGCTACCCTGGTGGTGGCCCTTTTGTCTTACCTCGATCGGCCCAAAACGGGCTATGTGAACCTGGCGGAAGTTTATGAAAACTTTAGCATGAAAAAGGAATTGGAACAGCAGCTGGACCAAACCCTGGTGCTCCGCAAAAACATCTTAGACAGTTTAAAAATGGATGTGGAGGCACTTGGGCGGCAGCTCGAAGCCCAGGAAGCCCCGGCAGACAAAGACATTGCGGTGTTTCAGGCCAGGCGCAACAACTTTTTGCAAAAGGAACAACGCTTTCGCGAAGAAGAAAGCCAGATTAAGGCCCAATACCAGGAGCAGATCTGGACGCAGCTCAACCAGTACATTGAGCAGTACGGGGAAGAAAACAGCTACGATTTTATCCACGGGGCCGATGGCAGCGGCTCGCTGATGTTTGCTCAGAAAGACCACGACCTGAGCAAGGAGATTGCCACCTACGTGAACGAAAAATACAAAGGATGATGCGCTACCTGATTGTTTCCATTTGTGCTTTTGGGATGCTGGCCTCCTGCGCCCCCGAGCAACTGCAACCGGCGGATTACCGGGCTTATGTGGACGACCCTTCGCACGGTTTGCGGGTGAGCAAAGCGATGCCCAAGCACACGTTTGAGCTGCACTACCGGCCCGCTCCGTACGTAGCCCTCAAAGAACTGCGCGGTGCACAAACGCCAGACACCACCTGGCTCAACGAACGCACTTCGAAATTGAAAAACCTGCAGCACTTCGTGTTTCGGGTAAAATGTTCGCCGGGCGAAGATTTGCTGAAAGGCCACCTCACCGAAGAGCAGGATTACTACAACCGCATTGACTATTACCACAGCTATATGCCAGATGATCTGCGCCTAATTGACGGGCAAGATACCCTGGCTCCTGCCCTGTTTCACTACGAACGGGCCTACGATATAGGACCTTACCACACGTTCGTGCTGGCCTTTCCGGTAGCCGAAGGTTCGGAAAGCTCCGACAAAGAACTGATCTGGAATGCCTGGACTTTGGGTTACGGCCCGGTGCACCTGCGGGTGAAAGGCAGTGCCATCGAACAACTCCCCCAACTCTATCTCTGAAAATCACACCCCATGATACGCGCTTTGCACAACAGCTTTGCATTCAAATGCCTCACCGCCTTCGTAGGCCTCAGCCTCTTGGTGGATACCTTACTGCCCACCGCAGCCTGGGCCCTCACCAGCGGCCCCACACAGCCCGAGATGGCGAGTTTTACGCCTATTGGCACCAGTGACATCGTCAATCCCTTTACGGGAAACATGAGTTGGAGCACCCATTTGCTAACGATACCCGGCCCGGGAGGTGGCTACCCAGTAAACCTGGCTTACAACGCAGGCCCTACTTTGGAGGAAGAGGCCAGTTGGGTAGGCTTGGGCTTCAATGTGAATGCGGGTTCGGTCAACCGCCAGTTGCGAGGATTGCCCGATGATTTTAACGGGGATATTGTGACGAAAGAGCAGACCTCCCGACCCAACCGGACCTTGTCGGCAGAGATTGATTTGGTACCTGTAAATTCTGAATTCTATGGTTTCGATGGCACAAAAATCAATGCCAACCTGACCGGACAATTGTACTACAACAACTACCGTGGAATGGGCTACCAGTTGGGTGCTAACTTTTCAACCATTGAGGCGACCAACATTATGCCGCCCTTTATTGGA
>CALCCE010000117.1 GCA_937899835.1 uncultured Flavobacteriales bacterium
CTACTAAATTGAAATGATGCAAAAAGACGGAGCTCAAAACAAAAAAGAGTCTACCTGGCTCATCCTGTTCATGGCTATCCCGGCAGCAATGGCCGTCCCGGCAAGTGATTTGTTTGATGCCAGTGGCATTACCAGCACGCTCATTGCAGCTACCATCGGCGGCCTGGGAGGACTGGTGGGTTTTGGTGGGTATTACCTGGTGAAAAACCAATCGAACGGAGTGCGGGGATTGGCTTTGGCCGGGCAAGTGTTGCTGTTGATCGGTGGTTTGCTGCTGATCAAAAGTTCATTGGCGCCTTCGGAAGTACCCTACGACGATTGGCAGGACTACGAATTGGGACTTTTTTCTTTTGCGTCTCCCCATGCGCTGGAACAAACGGAGTTACAAGTTCCTGAGGGGCAAAACCTGATTACGGACGTTGATCTGTGGACCTACGAAATGAAGGGCAAACTCATCGGCTACATGCATTGGGAATGTGCTTCGGATACCATGCAGGTGGTGACGGCATTTGACCGGGTGTTGTCTACCATGCTCAACAAGCTGCCCTACACTCCCACCGGATTGGAGTTTGAAGTGCTGGACCAATTGGACGACCTGTTGGAAGTGAACCTGCAATGGCTCCACGAGGGCGATACCTTGAAAGGCTACGGCATGATGGTCAAAAAAGAAAAGCTATTAGAATCCATGTGGCTGTTGCCCTTAAACGAGAGCTTTTCCGATATGTTTATTGAGGATTTTGGCCTCAATGTTGTTCCTGATCTCGACTGGTTAGAATCGTTACCTACCATTAAATCAGACACCATTTCGTTTCAAAACGACTAACTGACCGGCAGAAAAACACCAGGACCGGGGCCCTGATTTTTGATTTTGGCACAGTTTTTTCCAACCACCGCCATCTCAAACATTACTCAACTCTAAAAAAGCCCCAACCATGTTTTCCCTCGCTCTAACATTTCGCTTTTTTACCATCACGCGCCTGTTTGCCTTGCTGGCATTGGTCGTGCTTGCCACGGCGTGTCACACGATGCCGCGCCTGGTCCGCAAAAACCAGGAAGTACACATTGCTACGGTGAACAACAACGTGTGCAAGCGCCTGGAGGGCAAAGTGGTGCTCTACGCCATTTTTGTAGATTCCAGGCATACCAACCCCTGGTCTACTTACGACATTACTTCTACGCTTGACTCGATACGGCTGGGCATGGACTGGCTCGAAGCGGAGGCCCGAGAAATTGGTGTGCCCTTGGACATCACTCTCGACTACCACCAAACGGCCAAAGAGGTGGCCCCCATTGCGGTGAACCTGCCCCGTAAAACATTGTACAACTCGCTCTTGGTACCCAACGGAGTGCGCGGACTTGACCGCTGGGCCGATAAAATTGGACGAGCGGCTCTTCAAACTTTTGGGCCGGATACGGCTTCCATCACCAAAACCAAAATTAAGCCCAAAGACCGCGAACGCCTTTTGGCCCGCTTGCGGGACAAACACAAAACCGACAATGTGGCCTTGGTCTATTTCATCAACAACTATTATTCGGATGAAATTTCGTTGGCCCTGCACACGGGCCAGGACGACACCCCGGAATACGCCATCGTGAGCTACAAACAGCCTTCGGTGATCGTTCACGAATTCCTGCATTTGTTTGGCGCCTTAGACCTCTACGTCAGCCCGTGGGACAGCAAGCGCAAGGCCCAGCGCAGAAAGGCGATGGCGATGAAAGAGTTTCCCAACGAGATCATGGCTTTTGCACACCGCAACCTCGACGATTTGGAAATCAGCTCCCTCACCCAATACCTGATTGGTTGGCAACCAGCGATGAAGGAGGAACACCAACGTTTGATTGCCGGCAAGCGCTACCGCTTTGCCAAATATTGAGCTTTCTCTGTCATAATTCCAGGGTGGCGTTGCCGATGTGGGTAGGGATGATTATTTTGCCCTACCCAAACTCAAACGCCCCCATGAGTCACCAGCCGCCCCACCTCTACGGAGATACTCCGGTAAACACTTACCGTACCCGAAAATTCAAAGACCGCTTTATACAATCTGCCCCCGAAACGGCACATTTGTTTAAGCCGCAGTTTGAGCAATTCTTCTGCCTTCAGATCGAGGCCGTTCCGAATTTTTCGAACCTGTTGCTCCCTCCCACCCGGGAGTTAGCGCACAGCCTGGTTTTTCTCACTGCGGGAAGGTATACTGCGAAGATTGGACTCGACGAATTTTCTATTGGACCCAACCAACTGTTGACCATTCCGGCAGGTCAGGTCTACTCAGTGGAGCAAATTCCGGAAGGGCTCTGTGGGTTTAGCCTGCATTTTCACAACGATTTTTTGGCCGGTCCTTTTCACCGAAAGGAGGCGCAAACGGCTTTTGAGTTTCTGAAGCTTTGGTCAGACCCTATCCTGGATATCCCGGAAACGGAAGACGGATTTCTCCGCGATTTGCTGCCCCACCTGTACCGCGAATTCCGTGAAAACGGCCTCGCCCGGGCCGACCTGTTGCGGTCTTACCTGCTGTCGATTTTGTACGAATTGCGCTACCTGCACCTCAACAAACCCCAACCCGAACTCAACGCTGCTGCACGCCTGACGAATCGTTTCAAGGGCTTGATCTTTTCGCAGCTGAAAGAGAAGCAGCGGGTGCAAGAATTTGCCGAAATGCTCAGCGTATCGCCCAACCACCTGAACAAAGCCGTGAGAACTACAACTGGCATTTCTCCCTCGGTTTGGATCGATAGGGCTTGCATCATGGAGGCGAAATATTTGTTGTATCAAACGCAAATGAGCATTAGCGATATTGCGCTGGAGGTGGGGCATACGGACCAATCTTACTTTAGCAGGATGTTCAAGAAGTATACCGGCAGCACTCCGAGTCACTACCGGCAATCGCCGGAATCCATTTTGGCGTAGTGCTGCATTTTCCTTCAAGATTGGACCATCGATTGCTTTGGTTTAGCGTGGCTTCTTGGTAATTTTCGGGTTGAATTTTTTGGCTTGATCTCACCTTCTCACCCGACCTAATTCCTACGTTTTGAGCTTGTCTACTTTATTGCAATCCAAGATCGGCCGCCTGCGCTTGGTGGCTTTTGTGGAAGGGGTATCCTTCCTGCTGATCATCTTTGTTACCATGCCTTTGAAGTATTTCGCAGAGTGGAAATTGGGGAACAAAATAATGGGCTACCTGCACGGGGTATTGTTTATCGTATACATCCTTCAGGTAGTACTTATTGGAATTACCGAACGGTGGCCGATTAAAACCATTTTTTGGGCGCTGGTGGCCAGTGTGGTTCCCTTTGGCACCTTTTACCTCGACCACAAAGTGCTGAAGCCCATGCAGGAGGAGGCGCAGGCCAACTGATGGTTGGGGCGCTACCCGAATTGCGGGTAAGGTGGCAACGCGCGAAAAAGCGCTGCTTGCTTCACTAATTTTTCGAGAAATGCAGGGCGGCCTGGCCAATCGCCTTTACCGCAACTTGAGCGTTTGACCTGCACGAAGGGTGGTCCCTTCAGAAAGTCCGTTGCGCTTGTAGAGGTTTTTGAGGCGCACGCCGTATTGCTGGCTGATGTCCCAAGCCGTTTCTCCCGCTTTTACCGTGTGGGTCTTGGCCTGCCCTTTGCTTCTTTTGGGTTGCAGGAAAACGATTTCGCCGGGCTTCAAGGCGCGCCCTTCTTCCGATTCGTTGTATTTGGGCAACTGCCACGGCATGAGGCTCAACTCGCGGGTAAGGGAAGCGTAACTATCTCCCTCTCGGGCCACCACATACTTGATGTTGTTCTTGTGGTAGCGCACTTCGAGCTTGAAAGCGGAAGAAGCTTGCTCGGCGGATTCTACTGGTGCCTTATCTTTTTTCGCCTGTGCTACCTGCAGGTTTTCTTCTTTCTTTTTGCGCGGCATCGACTTCATTTTATCGAAGCGCTGCAAGTTGTTTTCTTCAATGATGCGAATGAGTTTGTCCGCATACTTGGGATCAGTAGCGTAGCCGGCTTTCTTAAGCCCTCGGGCCCAGCCCTTGTAATCGGTCACCTTTAGCTCAAACAGCGGAGCGTACCACCGGCGACCGCGCAAAAACTTGCTGTGGTCGCGGTAGGATTCAAAAACCGTATAATACTTGCGAAAGCATTCGTTGGCCGCATCGTCGTCTTGGTGAAACGTAGCTCCTTGCCAATCGGCGTGGCACTTGATGCCAAAATGGTTGTTGGCGTAGCGCGCCAAAGGGCTGTTTCCGTAGCTGCTTTCCAGCATACCTTGCCCCAACGTAATGCTGGCAGGTACTCCGCTGATGTGCATCTCGCGCACCGCATCGTCTTGGTAGCGGGCGATGTATTCTTCCTTGGTCAGTCGCCGATCGTCTGGCTGCGCTTGCAGGTAGTTTTTACCGAATAGACCGGCAAAAAGGGCAACAACAAACAGAAATCGGATCATTTTCATGGCAAAAGGGCAATTGGCCAACACTAACAATTTACAAAAATACGGGCTCTGGTGAGTTTAAAGAAGGGCCTTTTGATGAAATACCAACAGTCTGGTGTTGAACCCTGTGCAGTAAATGTAGCTACTGATTCACTACCAGGTGAGCTGATGCCGTTTTTGGAATCCGGCAATGCCTTGCAAACCGCCGGTATGCACCGCCAAAATGGAAGTGCCCCGCCGAAAGGCTCCTTGCCGCACCTGATCGAACAAACCGTAAAAAAGTTTCCCGGTATACACCGGATCGAGCGCAAACCCTTGTTGGGATTTGAATGCTGCCAAAAACTGAAGGAGTTCCGGCGTGTAGCGGGCATAACCGCCAAAATGATAATCGGTGATCAGGTCCCAGGAAGCGGTAGTGCTCCAATCTTCTCCCAACCACTGCCCAATGGGGCCTTTGAGGTGCTCTCCTTGCTTCAATACTGCAAATCCCCATCCACGCGTACCGGCCGGAGCTGCATCGACCAAACCAGCAAAGGTGGCTCCTGTTCCACAGGCACAGGCCACCACATCGATAGGCACCGAAATGCCTTCCCATACTTCCCGACATCCGGCTACTCCCAAGCTGTTGCTTCCTCCCTCGGGAATGAGGTAAGCCGGTCCGAATGCATCAAGCAGTGCGGTATACACTGCTGGCAAATGCTTTTGGCGGTACGTGGTGCGATCGATATAATGCAGCTGCATCCCCAGATCGGAGCAGCGTTGCAAAGTTGGATTGAGGGTTGCATGGGCTTCTCCCCGCACCACGCCCACCGTATCAAAACCAAAGTGGTTTCCTGCGGCCGCTACAGCCAACAAGTGATTGGAGAAGGCCCCGCCAAAGGTGAGCAAGCGCTGGTAATTCCCGGTGCGGGCCGCCTTGAGGTTGTACTTGAGCTTGCGCCATTTGTTGCCCGAAATTTCAGGGTGCAACAGGTCTTCCCGCTTCACCCAAAGTTGGAGTCCGTTTTTTTCTATTTCAGGGTGAAACAATTCCTGAAGTTGGGCGGTTGATTCATCGATCACTGATCAAAGATACGGGGGTTTCAGTGATGCGTTATGGACTTGGTGAATCGTACCAAAAACGTGAACTTTGAGGCGGTATGAGCGATTATTCCTACAGACCTAAATTGGAGCCGGAAGATTTCTACTACAGCGAAGAAGGATACATCGTTTTTACCGAGCGTTACCACGAAAAACGCGGCTACTGTTGTAGAAACGGATGCAAACACTGCCCCTACGGTTTTACCCACAAGCGAAAAAGAAGGACTAAATAAGATTGATATGTCAGTTGAAACCATCTCCCAACTGGATTTGAAAGCAGCCATCCTGGAAGGCATTCCCAACGAGCTGCCCCCACCGAAAGCATTTGATCCCTCCATCAACCACGCACCGAAGCGGAAAGACATTCTTTCGGCTGACGAAAAGAAATTAGCCTTGCGCAATGCCCTGCGCTACTTTCCCAAAGAACACCACGCGGTGCTGGCCCCCGAGTTTGCCGAAGAGTTGCAAACCTATGGCCGCATTTACATGCACCGCTTCCGTCCGGATTATGCCATACACGCCCGGCACATCGACGAGTTTCCGCACCAGAGCAAACAGGCTGCGGGCATCATGCTGATGCTGAGCAACAACCTCGACCATGCGGTGGCGCAGCACCCGCATGAACTCATCACCTACGGTGGAAACGGATCGGTTTTTCAAAACTGGGCACAATACCGCCTCACCATGCAATACCTCGCCACGATGACCGACGAGCAAACGCTGGTGATGTACTCCGGGCACCCGATGGGCCTTTTCCCTTCCCACGCCGAAGCGCCACGGGTAGTGGTTACCAACGGCATGATGATTCCCAACTACAGTCGTCCCGACGATTGGGAGCGTTTCAACGCTTTGGGCGTAACACAATACGGGCAGATGACCGCGGGCTCGTTCATGTACATTGGCCCGCAGGGCATCGTACACGGCACCACCATTACGGTACTCAACGCCGGGCGCATGATCTCCAAAAACGGTGAGGGCCTTGGTGGAAAACTATTTGTGACTGCCGGTTTGGGTGGCATGTCGGGCGCACAGCCCAAAGCCGCCAAAATTGCCGGTGCGGTGAGCATTACCGCAGAAATCAATCCCAAAGCCACCCACACGCGGCACTCGCAAGGTTGGGTAGACGAGGTGTATACCGAACTGCCGGAGTTGATGCACCGTACCCGGGAGGCCATGGCCAATCAGGAAGCGGTTTCGCTGGTGTATCAGGGCAACGTGGTAGACCTGTGGGAAGCCCTGGTAGAATCGGGCATCGAAGTAGCTTTAGGCTCTGACCAAACTTCGCTGCACAATCCCTGGGCCGGTGGATATTATCCCTCGGGCCTGGATTTCGAATCGGCCAACGCCATGATGGCCAGCGATCCCGAAGGATTCAAAACCCTGGTGCAAGATTCGCTTCGCCGGCAAGTAGCGGCCATCAATACTATGGTAGAAAGAGGCACTTATTTCTTCGACTATGGCAACGCTTTCTTGCTCGAAAGCAGCCGTGCCGGTGCCGATATCCTTAAAACCGACGGCAACTTCAAATACCCGAGCTACGTGCAGGACATCATGGGGCCCATGTGCTTCGACTACGGTTTCGGACCGTTTCGGTGGGTATGTGCCTCCAACGATCCCAAAGATTTGAGCGAAACCGACCGCATTGCTGCGGAAGTGTTGGAACGCTTGCAACAAACGGCACCACCCGAAATTCGGCAACAGCTGGCCGACAACCTTCACTGGATCCGTTCGGCGGAAGAAAATGAGTTGGTGGTGGGTTCACAAGCGCGCATTCTGTACGCCGATGCCGAAGGCCGCATGGAGATTGCCGTGGCCTTCAACGATGCGGTACGTTCGGGTCGAATCAGTGCTCCAATTATTTTGGGCCGCGATCACCACGATGTATCTGGCACCGATTCCCCTTACCGGGAAACGTCCAACATCTACGACGGTTCGCAGTTTACGGCCGACATGGCCATCCAAAACGTGATTGGCGATTCCTTCCGCGGTGCTACCTGGGTTTCCATCCACAACGGTGGTGGCGTAGGTTGGGGCGAAGTGATGAACGGTGGTTTTGGCATGATGCTCGACGGTTCTGACGCCAGCGGCCAACGCGCCCGAAACATGTTGCACTGGGACGTCAACAATGGGATTGCCCGCAGAAATTGGGCCCGCAACGAGGGCGCCATCTTTGCCATTCGCAGGGCCATGGAAGTGGAGCCACGGCTAAAGGTTACCTTACCCAATCTGGTAGACGACCAGGATTTGGAAGGGCGCTTCTAATCGGCTCTGAAAACTGAGGGGTTTGCCTTACTTTCGCAGTCATGGCAAACCCTGTTGATACCGTTGTTTTAATTACCGGAGCTTCCTCCGGGATTGGATGGAATTGCGCGAATTTCCTCAGTGAGAAAGGCTACAAGGTTTCCGGTACTACCCGCAACCCGCAAAAGTTTGCCGATCAAACCCAGCCTTTTACCATGGTGGCCATGGATGTGGAGCAGGACGCTTCGGTGCAACAGGCCGTCAACGAAGTGTTGAACCACGAAGAACGGATCGACATTCTGGTGAACAACGCAGGGGTGGCGGTGATGGGACCGTTAGAAGACACTTCCATCGAGCAGGCGCGAAAGGTATACGAAACCAATGTGCTGGGCATTCAACGCACCATCATGGCGGTGTTGCCCACCATGCGCTACCACGGCGGGGGCACCATTATTAATGTTAGCTCCATTGCTGGTCAGTTTGGCTTGCCTTACCGTTCAATTTATTCCGCCAGCAAAGCAGCCGTAGGCAAACTCATCGAATCCATTCACTACGAGTTGGCTCCGCTCAACATCAAAGTGGTGTTGGTAGAACCGGGCGATGTGAAAACTGCGATCAACGATCACCGCGCAGTGGCCGAAGGTTCCAGTTCCAAGGGAGTGTATGAAAAGGCCTTTCAGCATGTGGCCAAGGGCATCAACGAAGACGTTTCCCATGGCATTTCGCCCGTAGTGGTGAGCCAATGCATCGAAAAGATCATTCGCAATCCGAATCCGCGCATCCGCTACATCGTTAGTCCACTCATTCCCAAGCTGGCGGTAATTTTAAATCACCTCTTGCCGTCCTGGGCCTTTCAGTGGATCATTCGTAAGAATGCGGGGATTTAAACCTGCCTTGCAGCCAGGATTCAATAGGAACTAATTCCACGAAATTACTGCTAACCCAGCGGATGGATGCCCCTTAGCGCAAGCTGGCACCCAGCTCTCGTTCGAAGTTCTTCAGCATTTTGCCCATCACCTTGTCCACCTGTTTGTCGGTCAAAGTTTGGTTGGCATCTTGAAAAGTGAAAGAAACCGCGTACGACTTTTTACCCGCTTCCAGGTTTTTGCCTTGATAAACATCAAACAGGTTCACGCCTTTCAACAGCTTTTTCTCGGTTTTCCGAGCTAACTGTCGAATTTGCTCGAACTCTACGTTCTGAGACACCAACAGTGCGAGGTCCCTGCGCACGGAGGGGAACCGTGGAATTTCCGAGAAGTTCACTTTGTTCACCTTCAGCAATTTCAAGACCCGGTCCCAATCCATGTCGGCTACAAAGGCCGCGTGCCGCAGGTCGAAACGTTTCATCAATTCTTTGGAGAGCAGGCCTACCCGGGCCACCCATTGTCCGGTGATGCGGTATTCCAAGCCGTATTCGAAAGTAGAATTTTGAAAAGTACTGGTTTGCACTCCGGGACGGTCAATGCCCAACCGGGCAAAGATGGCTTCTATGGCTCCTTTCACCCCGAAGAAATCTACCGAAGCATCGTCGGCATTCCAACTTTCGGGCGCCTGCCGGCCGGTGGTGAGGATCAGCAAGCGCTGGTTTTCTTTGTAGCCCTTTTCGGTTTTGGCATACACGTTTCCAAATTCAAAATACTTGAGGTCTTCCCGCTGCCGGTTTTGGTTCCAGGCCATAGCCTCCAAGGCATCAAAAATCAAAGACTGCCGCATGCCTTCCAGCTCCGAGCTCAAAGGGTTCAGAATATGCACGGTCTCTGCTGGATTCCACTCGCTGTTGGCGTTGTAATAATCGGGCCGGGTAAGTGAGTTGGACATAATCTCGGTGTAACCCTGCCCTACCAGTTGATCGCAAATCATGTTGCGAATGTCTTCAGGATCGGGCTTGGGAGAAACCGAAGGGGTAAACGTCAACTTAGAAGAGAACTCAATTTCGTTGTAACCGTACACCCGCAGAATTTCTTCGATCACATCGATTTCCCGCAGTACATCTACTTTGAAAGGAGGCACTTTGAGTTGAGCTCCATTTTCATCTACCGAAACAACCTCAATTTCCAACCACTGCAAAATCTTCTGCATTTTCTCCCGGTCGATGGAAGCGCCTACCATACGGTCTACATTCGCCCAAGTGATGGCCACATCAAATGCAGGAAAAGGCTCGGGATGGGTATCGGAAATACCGGAAGCAATGCTTCCACCCGCTACTTCTACAATCATTTCAGCGGCACGCTTCAGCGCGGCTACCGTAATATTAGGATCGATTCCCCGCTCAAAGCGGAACGAAGCATCGGTATTCAAACCAAAACGCTTGGCCGTTTTTCGCACCCACACCGGATTGAAATAAGCACTCTCTAAAAATACTTTGGTGGAGGACTCGGTAATGCCCGAAGTCAAACCTCCAAACACACCGGCGATACACATGCCTGCTTCGGCATTGCAGATCATCAGGTCGCGATCGGTCAGTTTTCGCTCCACTTCATCCAGAGTCACGAAAGCCGTTCCGTCCGGAAGCGGTTTTACCCGCACTTCGTTGCCGGTAATGTGATCAGCATCAAAAGCGTGCAAAGGCTGTCCCATTTCGTGCAACACGTAGTTGGTTACATCCACCACATTGTTGATGGACCGCACGCCGATGCTCTCCATTCGATTTTTGAGCCAATCGGGAGAAGGACCCACTTTTACTCCGGTGATGGTCAGGCCCGCATAGCGAGGGCAAGCTTCTTCATTTTCTACCGTAACCGGAATTTCGAGTGTATCAGTCGCAGGGCTCAACGCAGGGGTTGGCACTTTCAAGGCAACCTCTTCGGCCACCAGACCTCTGGTTTTCAATACCGCCAATAAGTCCCGGGCTACGCCCAAATGAGAAGTAGCGTCTGCCCGGTTGGGCGTCAATCCAATCTCGATGATGGCATCTTCGGTGACTACAAAATGATCGGCCGCAGGAGTACCCACGGCTACCGATTGGTCC
>CALCCE010000118.1 GCA_937899835.1 uncultured Flavobacteriales bacterium
GCCGCACCAGCCGCCACAGCAAAAAAGAACGCAATGGCACCCGACAAAGGAAAAAAGTTGCGCCCCCAAGATAAAAACATGGAGATGCCTACAATGCCTAAAATGGACCATTTGAGCGGCCCATCCACCAACAGCAGCCCCAACACGAAAAAGAAAATCACCAAGGCCCCGAAATAAACCGGGCCACTGGTAAAAGGCTGATCGCCAAAGTATTGGTTCTGTCCAGCGATGGATTGCTTGTATTGCGGCTTCACCCCTTTAAGGGCTTCTTCATTTTCTGACCCAATGGCGCCAGTGGCCCCTCCCTTGAAATCAGGTACCAACAAACTCCAGGTTTCATCAATGCCATAACTCCAATTGGTCACATAAGTAAAATCGAGTCCATCCTGAGGCTTTTTATCATCGCTTTCGGCAGCTCCAGGTTGCTTGGTGAGCTCCGATTTTCCACGAATGGTATAATCGGCGTACTCATACGTAGTCCAAATAATCGAAAAGTTGGCGCCTATCCCCAACAATACTGCAAGGGCAAGCACTGCTAAAGCCTTGGAAAAATCGGCCAACTTTTTGTCGACCAAGGCGTGCCGGAAGTGTACCCAAACCAAAATAGCGGCAGCAAAACCGGTGTAAAAAGTAATTTGAAAGTGGTTTGCAGACAGCTGTAAAGCCATGCCAATTCCGGTCAAAACCCCACCCCATAGCAGGTTTCCACGCAAGGTGAACACAATGCCCGCCAATAAGGGTGCCATGTAGACAATCGCCACCGTTTTGCTGGTATGCCCCGCTTCAATGATCGTAAAGGTGTAGGAAGAAAACCCAAACGCCAATGCACCTATAAGCGCTGCGTAAGGTTTGATTTTAAGGGTCAGCAAAAAGATGTAAAACCCAATGAAACTGAGAAAAACAACACCCAAAGGAAAAGGAAGCACACGTGCTATCATCCTGTTGAACTCTTTGAAAAGACTTGTAGAATAATCGGCAGAGATCTGATAAGAAGGCATTCCACCGAACATCTGATTGGTCCAGAGTGGTTTATCGCCGGTTTTCTCCTCGTAGTCCCTAATTTCCTTAGACATCCCCTTGAACTTTTGCATATCCCCCATTTGCAGGGATTTGCCACTCAGCACCGGGCTGAAATACGCACAAGCAACAATCAGAAAAACGGCCAGGGCCAGCAAGTGCGGAAGTAGGGTCTTGAAATTGAGATTGTTCATGAACTTTAGGATGCTTTCAAGTGCCGTCGACACTGGATTTTAAACGGCCGTCAATGTAAGGATTTTTCGGGTGTTTTGCAGGCCGTGATTACGGCATTTGGTGGAGCACTTCCACCAATCGATCGGTTGCTTTTCCGTCCCAAAGCTCGGGAATCGCCCCCTTCTTGTAAGTTCCTGCCTCGATGTCAGCGGCCAAACGCACCACCTCCTCCAATGAATCTACCAAGGTGTTGGTGCCCACGGTTACCGTAATGGGCCGTTCTGTATTGGGCCGGAAAGTGAGACAAGGCACTCTTCGAAAGGTCGTTTCTTCCTGAATTCCACCACTGTCCGTAAACACAAAATGCGCCTTGGCCACCAACTTTTGAAACGAGAAATAATCCATTGGTGGTGTCTCAATCAAGCGCGAATTGTTGACCACCCGGGGCTCCAAACCAAAAGCCTGCAAACGCTGCCGGGTACGCGGATGAATCGGAAAAACCACCGGCCGCTTTTCAGTCAGGTGATCCACCAAATCCAACAGCCCTGCCAAAGCCGCCTTCGTATCCACGTTACCTGGTCGGTGCAAGGTCATCAGCACATAGTCTCCTGCCGTGAGCTGCAATTTCTGTAAAATGGTGCTGGCTTCAATTTGGACGTCAAATTTCACCAAGGTATCGATCATGGTATTGCCCACAAAATGCACCCCTGAAGCCTCTACGCCAGCAGTGGACAAGTGTTGTTGACCGCTTGGCTCGGTTACCCAATGCAAATCGGCCAACGCATCCGTCACTACCCGATTGTGCTCCTCGGGCATACTACGGTCAAAACTGCGCAAGCCACTTTCCAGGTGTGCCAATTTTACGCCACATTTATTGGCCGCTAAGGCAGCTCCCAAAGTCGAATTCACGTCTCCGGGAGCAATCACCCAATCGGGTTGCCAATCGGTGAGAATGGTGGTGAGTTCAGCAACGATGCGCGCTATCAATCGTGCGGGATGGCTTTCGCTCACCCCGAGGTAATAATCCGGCTGACGCAATTCCAACTGCTCAAAAAACACCTTCGAGAGACGATCGTCGTAGTGCTGGCCCGTATGGCAGAGACGGTAATCAAAAGCATCCCCATAGCGCGCCATCACCTCTTCCATTCGCGTAATTTTGATGAGGTTGGGCCGGGTGCCCACTACCATAAGGACTTTTTTCGGCATCGCTGCGGTTGTTCGGTTTCAGTCTTTCCGATAACTACTCGACCTCTTCAAAATCTACGTATTCGCCAAAGTCGTCGTCTTTTCGCTTCGAAGGTTTTTTCTTGCGGCTGCTCACCTTCACATCTGGCTCATCTTGCGGAGATTGATTGCGGCTAAAATCGCCCATCTGGTTGCGCATTTGCTCTTCCAGGTTGCGTTGTACCCTACGGGCAAACTTTTTCAGCAGCCAGGGTAAAACAAAACGCGTAAACAACCTTACTGCTCCAATGATCAGTAAGATGATGCCCAAAGTGCGCAGCAGCCCCATTGGTCAACAGCAGCTTAGCGGCTCAGGTAAAGGTTGCGTTCGCCGTACACTTTCACAAAGAAGGGATCTTTCAAATCTTTGATGAAACGAATGGCTTCCCCGGTCGATTTCATTTCTGGCCCGAGCTCCTTGTTCACATTGGGAAACTTGTCGAAAGAGAAAACCGGCAGTTTGATCGCGTAGCCCTCTTTGTGTGGCTGGAAATTGAAATCCTTCAGTTTCTTATCGCCGAGCATCAGCTTGGTGGCGTAATTTACGTACGGTTCACGGTAGGCTTTCGCAATGAAAGGCACGGTACGCGAAGCACGTGGATTGGCTTCAATAACGTATACCTTTTCGTCTTTAATCGCAAACTGAATGTTGATGAGGCCTACCGTATTCAGCGCCAGTGCAATGCGTTTGGTATGCTCCTCAATTTGCTGTAACACATTATCACTCAAATCAAACGCTGGCAACACCGCGTTCGAGTCACCAGAGTGAATGCCCGCTGGCTCAATGTGCTCCATAACGCCGATGATGTACACATCTTCGCCATCACTGATGGCATCTGCTTCGGCCTCAATGGCTCCGGAAAGGAAATGGTCGAGCAAAATTTTGTTGTCGGGCATGTCCTTGAGAATGTTCACCACGTGGTGTTCCAATTCATCCTCGTTGATCACAATTTTCATGCTTTGACCACCCAAAACGTAGCTTGGGCGCACCAGCAGCGGAAATCCGATCTCACGGCTCAGTTCCACCGCCTCTTCAGCGGTTTCTACCGCTCCGTATTCAGGATAAGGAATGCCTAATTCTTTCAAAGTATCGGAGAACCGACCACGATCCTCAGCGAGGTCGAGCGATTCAAAGGAAGTACCGATGATCTTGATGCCGTAGCGGCTCAGCTTCTCCGCCAGTTTCAAGGCCGTTTGCCCACCTAACTGTACAATCACCCCTTCCGGCTTTTCGTGCCGAATGATGTCGTAGATGTGCTCCCAAAATACCGGCTCAAAGTAGAGCTTATCGGCGATGTCGAAATCAGTAGAAACGGTTTCAGGGTTACAGTTGATCATAATGGCCTCGTAACCCGCCTCTTTGGCGGCCAACACGCCGTGTACGCAACAATAATCAAATTCAATTCCCTGCCCGATACGGTTAGGACCCGAGCCAAGGATCACCACTTTTTTGCGGTCGGATCGTACACTTTCGTTCTCTTCTTCGAACGTGGAATAGTAATATGGCGTTTTGGCCTCAAACTCCGCCGAACAGGTATCCACCAGTTTGTACACCCGATTGATATTCATCGACACCCGCTTTTCGTGCACTTCACTTTCCCAGCAGTGCAACAAGTGAGCAATTTGCCGGTCAGCGTAGCCTTTTTGCTTCACTTCGAGCATTAGCTCTCTCGGGAATTCGGCCAAGGTGTGTTTTTGAATTTCTTTTTCCAGGCTAATCAGCTCTTCAATCTGGTGCAGGAACCAAGGATCGATTTTGGTGATCTCACGGATTTTCTTGAACGGAATGCCCAACTTCACCGCATCGTAGAGGTGAAAAAGACGGTTCCAACTCGGATGTGCCAAGCTGTTTAAAATTCGGTCCTGGTCCCGCAGCTCTTTGCCATCGGCTCCCAAACCGTTTCGATTGATTTCCAACGATTGACAGGCTTTTTGCAGGGCCTCCTGGAAAGAACGGCCAATGGCCATCACTTCCCCCACCGATTTCATTTGAAGGCCCAACTCCCGATCAGCTCCCACAAACTTGTTGAAATTCCAACGCGGAATTTTTATGATTACATAGTCAAGGGTGGGCTCAAACATGGCCGAAGTGGACTTGGTAATTTGGTTGGACAACTCATCGAGGTGGTAACCAATGGCCAACTTAGCGGCAATTTTGGCAATAGGATATCCGGTAGCCTTAGAAGCCAATGCCGACGAACGGGAAACCCGTGGGTTGATCTCAATGGCAATAATGTCTTCCTGCTCATCGGGGCTCACTGCAAACTGCACGTTACACCCACCAGCAAAATCACCAATGGCGCGCATCATTTTGATGGCCATGTCCCGCATCCGTTGGAACGTAGTATCCGAGAGGGTCATTGCCGGAGCAATGGTGATAGAATCTCCGGTGTGAATGCCCATCGGATCGAAGTTCTCGATGGAACAAATAATGGTCACGTTATCGTTGGAGTCGCGTAAGAGCTCCAACTCGAACTCTTTCCATCCCAATACGGCTTTATCAATCATCACCTCGTGAATCGGTGAAGCGTGAAGACCGCGTGTCAGGAGTTTATCAAAATCTTCCTGGGTATGCACAAAAGAGGCTCCCGTACCGCCCAATGTGTAAGAAGGTCGAATCACCAGCGGAAATCCGAGGTTTTGCGCAATCTCTTTTCCTTCCAAAAAACTATTGGCCGTAGCACTGGGCGCCACGCCAATGCCAATCTCCACCATCAGCTTGCGAAACGCCTCCCGGTTTTCGGTAATGTCGATCGCAGCAATGTCTACCCCGATCATGCGCACCTTGTATTTCTCCCAAAGGCCCATGTTGTCACACTCGATGGCGAGGTTGAGGGCCGTTTGGCCACCCATAGTGGGCAATACCGCATCAATTTGAGGATGCTCCTGCAAAATCTGCTCAATGGAAGCGGGTTCCAAAGGCAGAAGGTAAACGTTGTCCGCAGTGACCGGATCGGTCATGATCGTAGCCGGGTTGCTATTGATCAAAGTCACTTCGATTCCCTCTTCCTTGAGCGAGCGCGAAGCTTGTGATCCGGAATAATCAAATTCGCAAGCCTGGCCGATGATAATCGGGCCGCTTCCGATAATCAGAACCGATTGGATGCTGGTGTCCCTGGGCATGAGTAATAGCTTTTAAAAAGTACGTGGATGTGGTGCTGGGTAGCGAAAATAATGGATCGGCAGTGGAAGCGCATCAATTTCAGTATCAATCTTATACCAAGTTATCAACAGCTAAAACCGACCCTTCGGACCAAAAAAAAGAGGTGCCTTTCGAACACCTCTTTTCAAATATACTATAGCGATCAACGCTTGTGTCGTTTCTCATCAGACACGGTCAATTTCTTGCGACCTTTACTCCGACGACGAGCCAATACCCGACGTCCATCTTTGGATGCCATGCGCTCACGGAATCCGTGCTTATTCTTGCGTTTGCGAACCGAAGGTTGAAAAGTCCTTTTCATGATCGTGTTTTGTTAGTCCTTATTTTCAAAGGGTGTGCAAAAATAGAAGATTTTTCCAGAGTCGGCAATACTGTTCTTCGATTTTTTTCACCGGTCTCCTATTCTTGGATTAGCAGGCGTTTTTGTACTTGCTTTTCGCCGGCAATCACTTGCAAATAATAGCTTCCGGGAGCCAATGCCGGCAACTCTAAGGGCTGCATCCAAGCCTGACCTTCTTCACCCACCAGTTGTTGCGCCCATACCCTTCTTCCTAAAGCATCCGTCAAAACCAATTCAAAGCTGGCGGCCGGCAATTTTTCAATCCGCAAACTGACCCCTGCCCGGCTCGGGTTGGGAAACAAGCTTACTCCTTCGGTGCTAAACCGTTCTTCCAGGCCTACTGGTTCCACGAAATAAGGCGCGGAAACAATGGAGGGACAACCGTTGCTAATGACCTGCACTTCATAATGCCCTGGTCCTTGAATGAAGATGGTTGGCGAATTTTGCGGCAGCGGTGTGCCTTCATACCACCATTGGTATTGATCACCAAACACGCTGGAAGTCAACTGATTGGTTCCAACCAACTGCAGTATAGGCGTTCCAGGAATGGGATTTACCGTCATGGCCCATCCCGGAGAACTGCCCGAACAACCTAAACTGTCTTGCAACTCCACCGAAACGATTTGCCCATGCTGCAAACTATCGGTCGTGTAATTGGCCAGGCCTCCTTGCTGAGCAATGGCGTTGTTTACCTTAAAAATATAAAGGCCGCTTCCACTGGTCTCTGTAAACACCACCGTATCGCCATCACAGATGGTACTGTCGGCATCATCCGAAGTGAGTACGGGTACGGGAGCCGGCACGGTGGTCACCACAATAGGGGTGCCTACCACACTACATCCATTGGAATCGGTAACAATGAGCCCCACGCTTTGATTGTTGGCCAGTGCTCCTGCCTCAAATACCGGGTTTCCTCCGGCTTGCTGCACCGCACCGTCTACTGTATATAAATAAGTGCCCTGCCCGGGAAGCGCATGGAAGATCAAAGAATCTCCGGCACAAATCACATTGTCCGAATCGTTGGAAGCAAAGGTGGCGATCGGCTCGGTCACCTGAATGAGTTGCGCCAGGGTGGTTTGGTGGGAGCCGTTGGCATTGGTAGTGGTTAACGAAACTGAGTATGCACCAGCGGCTTGAAATTGAATGGCAGGATGTTGCGTAGCCGAAGAAGTTCCATTAACAAAAACAACCGTGTTAGGAGCCACCGACCAGTTCCAGGAAACCGGATCGTTCAAGCTTTGATCAGTGAACTGCACCTGATCGCCCGGGCAAATGGTGGTATCATCGGCCACAAACTGACTAAACGGCCCGGTAGTGATCGAAATATCATCAATGGCAATGTCGCTGCCGTAGTTGCTCCCCGTAGCAGCCCGGTATCGAATTTTGATGCTTTGCCCCACATAACTGTTCAGCGAAGCCGAATCCACTTTCCAACTGCTGCCCTGGTCGCCAATGATGGCGGGCAACACATTACTTTGCCAGGCACCATTGCTCAACACATCTACGTGCAGGTCGCCCATGGAAAAGCCATCCATGTGGTAGGCAAACTTCAACTCGGGATTGGAGACTTGCCGCAGGTTGATACAAGGACTTTCCACAATGAGCAACTGGTTAAAACACCAGGAAGCTTCGGTATACAAGTAATTGCCAGTGGTGGTTCCAGGGTTGTAATCTACGGAGGGGCCGGTGTTGGGCGATCCAGTGCCATCTTCATCGGCACGCCAGTCCATGCTGTCTGCCACCGCATTTTTCCAGTTGTACCAGCCGTTGGGCAAAACACATTCATCGCCACAAGAGCCGGGGCACAGCGGAAACGTTTCAAAATCTTCCAGGAAAGGCAAAGGCTCACCGCCCGAAACGTGCACTTCGGCCGTGTGCGTGATGGAATTACTCCCGTTGCTGTTAGAAGCCGTGAGGCTAATGGTGTAAAAGCCAGCATCGTTGAACACCACTTTAGGACTTTGCGAAGTATTGTTGCCACTCACCCAAGTGTAAGTGTTGGGAGAAATGGTCCAGTTCCAGGTGTTGGCTCCATAAACCGAATAATCATACAGTTGAATGGTATCGGGGTCACACAGGTCGGTAAGGGTGTCCGACACCTGGAAAAAAGCCAGGGGCGCCACGTTACCCGGATCGTACAATTCCGATTCCCACAAGCCACGGCCATAAGTAGCGGCACGCAACCGACTTTGATCGGCATTATTGGCCGCATGATGAATTTCCAATTCGGTGACTTCAATGTTGGTGGGCAAGCCGGAACTGAACAACACCCAATCGCTCATGGTGTTGTCGCGGTAATACACCCCGGCATCTGTACCTACATAAAGGCCTTCCTGGCTGTAAGGGTCGAGCACCAAACAATTCATAGAAATGTTGGGCAACGATCCGGATATATTGACCCATCCCAAGCCCGAGTTCACCGATTTGTACACCCGGTTGGCCTGACAGATATAAACCGTATTGGGCTCCGTAGGGTGTGTTTCTATGTCGCGCACCATCGAGTTTTGGGGCAACCAGGCGCTCAAATCGGCCCAGGTGGGTGATGCAAGGCTAAGGTTGTCGGTGCGAAACAATTTGTTGCCACTGCGCGCCATGTACAACTTCTCAGGATCAGCAGAAGACTGTTTAATATCGCGCAACGTTTGGCTGTTGCTTCCCGCAAGGCTGGTGCTCAATTGGCTGAAGGTGATGCCACCAGAGGATTTGATGTTGGTGCTCCGCCACAAATTGCGATAACCCACCAACAAAGTGTTCGGGTCGCGGTTGTCTAAGGCAAAAGGCGTGATCCAGGCACCACTTTCGGTAATGCCATTGATGCCATCTCCAGCAACGTTGTTCCAGTTTTGACCGTTGTTGTAGGTGCGGCTAATGCGACCGTAATAAATTTCTCCGTATTGGTAATTGCTGTCCGAAGGATCAATGGCGCACTCCATGCCATCACCGCCCAGCTCCTTCCGCCACGTGCCAGCATCGTATACCGCAGTGCCATTGTCCTGATATCCGTTGATGACCAGGTTTTTGGTTTGGGCACTTACCCCAATCTTATACACCTGCGCCACCCTCAGACCATTCGATAAAATGGTCCAGGAATTTCCACCATCGTACGTTCGGTGGATGCCACCATCGTTGCCCGAATAGAGGCCGCCCGTTACCGGCGAAAAGTCCAGTGAATGTTGGTCAGCGTGCACCGTAGGAATGCCCTGCGCTCCGTACCAGTGCGAAACGATGCTCCAGTTGACACCGCTATTGGTCGATTTCCAAATGTTAACCCCTCCGGTGTAAACCGTTTGTTTGTCGTTCGGGTCCACCGTGATGCAGAGGTCGTACCACCCCTGGCCACCATTGTCGGAACCATCGGGCTGGTAGCCCAACACGTTGGGCGTGTCCGATTGCAGGGTAAAATTCAATCCAGCATCGGTCGACAGGTACAAGCCATAGAAGGAAGAACTCTGCGAAAGCAAGCAATACACATAGTTGGGATCGTCGGGCGTCACGCCAATCACTAAACGTTGTGAGTTGGGAATACCGGCCTGAATTTGACTAAAAGTAACCCCACCATCGCTGGAACGGTAAAATTCACCACTGCCCGAGGCATATACAATATTGGGATCGCCGGGCTTAAGGCGCAAATCTTTGTAATTGCCCGGTCCGCTCAAGGAAAGGGCCCAGCTGGCGCCCGCATCAATACTTTTATAAACGCCTCCACTGGTGGCCGCCCACATAATGGAAGGGTTGGTGGGGTGCATGGCCATCATGCCCACCGTGCGGTTGCCCATCCCCGAGTTGCTTTGGGTCCAGCTTAGGCCGCCGTCGGTACTTTTAAAAACCCCCAGGCCCGGAGCATCGCCAGCATCCCGGTCGCCCGTGCCCATGTACATTATATTGGTGTTTGTTGGGTCGATCAACAGGGCCGAAACGCCGAGCGTGGCCAGCGTATCGGTCAAAGGCAACCAGGACTGCCCGCCGTCGGTGCTTTTCCAAAGCCCGCCGGCCGGTGCACCTGCATAGATAATGTTGGAATCAGTGGGGTGAAACACCACACAATTGATGCGTCCGGTTCCCCGGCTGTTGTTGGGCACATCGAAAGGGCCCAGTTCTGTCCAGGTACCGGTAGTGGTTTCGGCCCAACTGTTGGTTGGGTGGCTGGCTTTGTAAGCCTCCAACTCCTTCAAAACTTGATCGGCGGGTGGAAAACTGCCGTCGGGCAATACCCTTGGTTCCCAATAAGCCTCCCAACGTTTAAAAGGTTTCCAACCGCTTCCCTTGGTAATGGGCCGGTTTTGCCAATAGGTTTCAAAAGCCGCCTGGATGTCGAAAAAGTTCGCAGACGGATCGTCCATCATGTCTACCCAGTAGGGGTAATCGGCGGTATCGGGCAGTGTAGGAAGCGGGGCGCCCACTCCGGTATTGTTGCCTGGAAGGCTATTTTGAGACCAAACAAGACTTGGCAGGGCCAACAAACAAAGCACGAAAAAGCGGTGGGGTAAACATCGAATCATAGGCACAATAATCAAGTAACGGGGGCATCTTCCCAAGGCTCAAAAATAGCACATCACACCACACACTCGACTGATATTCTACGAGTTGCGTGGTAAAAGTTCAAAAATAACCTTCCAGGCGATTTAGCGCATCAAACTTTGATCGTAGCGTACAACTGAAGTATGATCGTAGTTTGCAACTACGATCTACTATCCATAGCATCCTGTATGCGGTGCACACAAAAGGCATTTTCCAAAAGCACAACAATGGAATAGCGTGAACGA
>CALCCE010000119.1 GCA_937899835.1 uncultured Flavobacteriales bacterium
GCAACAGATTGTCAATCACAAAGAATTTCCTGGCGATGTGAGCATAGCCGGTGGACCGAGCTGGACGGTGTGGAAACGCACCGAGCTTGTGAAAAGCTACTACGACGATGCCTTGTTGGCTACCGGTGCTACCACCCCTTTTGGGAATGCCGGGCAGCAGAACCTCATCAAGCGCATTGCTTCGATCACCTGGCAAGACCTTTACGATTCGGCCAACGAAGACGATTACGATTATGCTTCCCACTACAGCTACGATGTGATGGGCAATGTGATTACCCTGGTGAACGAAAACCGCGATCTGGTTGACTTGGACCAGCAGTTCAAACGCACCGACTACGATTTCGACCTGGTGAGTGGTCAGGTGTTGGAAGTGGCTTACCAACGGGGCGAGGCCGATCAGTATTTTCACCGCTACCACTACGATGAAGACAACCGCTTGCAGGAGGTGCTCACCAGTTCGGACGGTTATACCTGGGAGAAAGATGCCAATTACGAGTACTACACCCACGGCCCCCTGGCCCGGATGGAGTTGGGCGATCAAAAAGTACAGGCCCTGGATTATGCCTACACTGCCCAAGGCTGGCTGAAAGGGGTAAATGCCAATACCTTGGTTACCAACCGCGATATTGGAAAGGATGGGGCCAGTGGCAGCAACTACCGCGGTGGCCAGACGGATTTTCACCGGGAGTATGCGCAGGATGCTTTTGGCTATAGCCTTACTTACTACGATGGGGATTACAAGAGCATCAAGGACTTTTCCTCGAACCAGGACAACAACTTTTTGCTGAGCATGGGGGCGGGCAGTGCGCAAAAGACGCACTATACGGCCAACCACTCTAACCTTTTCAACGGCAACATTAGCCGGATGACCACTACCCTGAGCGATGTGGCGGGCAATCCGCTGGATTTGATGTCGACCATCTACCGCTACGACCAGCTGAACCGCCTGAAATCCAGCACGGTGTTTCAGAGTGCGCACGGCAACTTCACTGGTCCGGGACAAAACTCGAACCTGCCTCTTACCGGCACTACCAACAACGATTATGGGGTAAACCTCAGTTATGATCTGAACGGTAATATTGAAACCCTCGACCGCAATGCTTTTGGCACCAACCATGCCATGGACCGGTTTGAGTACCACTACAATCCTTACAACAATCAGTTGCTGGCGGTGAAAGACAATGCTTCCAATCCGGCTACCAACGGTTTTGGCGACTTACAGGATCAGTTGGCGGGCACTACTTTCAACGAAAACGACCAAAACACCCACAACTACCGCTACGATGCTATTGGAAATTTGATCCAAGACAAAGCCGAATGCATTGAAAGCATTGAGTGGACGCTGAATGGCAAGGTGAAGGCTGTTTACCGGGAGTTGGGTTGTCAGGTGAATGGTTCTTACCCACCTGATTTGGAGTTTACTTACGACCCAATGGGCCACCGCATCAGCAAAACGGTGATGCCCCGTGGTGCCAACGGAAGGTTGGGCATCGACGATTGGACCATCACTTACTACAGTCGCGATGCACAAGGCAACATCCTGGCGACTTATGAGCGGACCTTCCGCGAGGCGAAAGACAACTATGCGACCTACTGTTTCAACGCCACCGAATGGACAGCAGGAAACTGTGCCGAGCCCTTTGTATATCCGGCAAGCGGACCCGGTGAATCCCTCACCGGAGGTACTACCGCCTACAACAGCGATTTGGCTACTTCGTTGCAAGATTTGGTGACGGCTATCAATGGATATAGCTCTACTTATAAAACGAACTACGGCATTGTAGCTACCCTCGGAGACTTGGATGGCCTCAACACCGGAACTTGCATCACCATTGCTCACATTGGCA
>CALCCE010000120.1 GCA_937899835.1 uncultured Flavobacteriales bacterium
TGGCTCGCTGCCCGCCCATGGCGCTCAGCTTGCTCTGGCCCTGGCATAGGCCCGGGTTGGGTTGGTTCAGTTGTTCAGTGGCCTGTTTTTATCGCTCTCCGTTCTCGCTACTCTGCTCTGCTATCGCTTAGGTTTTCAGAGAGCCCAATAACTAAAAAGGTAGTGCAGTTTAATTGATATTTATACCGGTTTTATTTTGTTTAATATTGGTGGCTTGCTTGGCTAAATCATGACACAAATGCCCTTAGTGGCTTTCCTCCTTCAATGGGCCAAGGAACCAATGATCATTCCTTATCATACTGCGCCAAATCCTGTTTTTCTATCGTCAAAAACTCCTGCTTGGGAAGGTAGGGAGTGAACAGCGGTCGACTTGAGCATAATATGCAAACGGCTGATAATTAGCCATTTGTAAAACACAGGATTGTTGATAACTTATTGATTAGCCGTCGGTTTCTAAAGCTATTCCCCGGCTTTGGGGTTGGTTATCAACAGTTTTGGCTCTGGATTTTCACCCCTTCGACACGGTTATTCTGCCTGTTTGCCTTCAAGCCTGTACAATTTTTCGCAGTATGTCTCATTTCGTTGTACAAGTCTGTACAATTTTTTGCAACCTATTTCATTCTGTTGTACAAGCCTGTACACTTTTCGCAATCACGTTTTCATTCGTTGTACAACTTTGTACACTTTTTCACGACCTGTTTCTATTTGGTGTACCAACTGGCCAACCCGCCATTGTGTTACATTTGGCCACCATCAACCTGCCACCACCATGATCTACCAAGACTTGATAAAAGAGCTAAAGCAAGTGCGAACCCAAGACGATATTTCATTGGACACCATCCATCACTTGCTTGTTCATGCCACTAATTCGGTCATTTGCTTGCCTGAACTTAGCGAACTGGAAGACGTGGAGGCCCTGCAGGCGGTTAAGGTGTTGATGACCAACTTTCTGGACCAATTGATAGAGGCCGCCCAAAACGATAACTTGCACGACTAAACAAAAAAAGCCTCCGATCCAAAAGGACCGAAGGCTCTCGCCAAATGGGTTCGCCTAAGCGACAATACTGTAGGAAAATGCCCTTAGGGTGAGGCCCGAACAAGGCCCGGGCAGGCGAACGCATCAAGCGCCCCAACAATGTTTTATGGCCTGAACTATGCCGCCCAAAAGGTGGCGGTGCTCAACAAGGCGGTCACTTCTTCGCAACCTCTTTCTACGTCTTGCAAATTGGTGTGCAGGGTGTAGGTGCTTTCGCAGCGCAGGTGCAGGTTGTCTTCTTCGGCAAAGTGGTACACGACCTTTCCCCCAGCACGGTTTTGTGCGCTCCACACCAAGCCAAAACGCGGCCCCAAACTCACCAGGGTGGGCAAACGGTTGCTGGCCAAGATGCGGTTGGCTTCTTGGTGAAACGGGTAGGCTACCCGGGGTGCCCCCAGCCAGATACGCGCCTGATAATCTCCCCGCTTGCTCACAAATGTGGTGTCGGTGGCCGGCCACAGAGTGAACACTTTTGGGTCGTACTCCAAGCGCAGACCGCCTATCTGGTTGGTGGTTTGGTAGTGCATTTGCTTTTGCTTAGCTGGGACAGATTTTCTAATGTTTTCTGGCAATGTGCCCGCCACTATCGTTCTGGGCACCCGACTCTAATATTATCCCTAAATCGAGTATGAATTTCGAAAGGTTTTCCGTATAAGTTTTTAGCTCAAATACTAATCTTTCATCATTTAGCATGCTTTTTATCATTATGCCTCTAATTATGACACCTCCGGTAAATTCGTCTACAGAAAAGTTAATCTCGAAGTTGCCGTTTTCATTTATGAGACTTGCTGACCCTTTATTCTCATGATTAATAGATTCAAGCTCTTGGAAAAACGAATGCATTCTTTCCAAAGAAGTGGCCAATAATATTTGGGCAAAATACCAGTCAGATTTTACTGTGGTTTTGGAGATTAACTCATCATTTTTAATATATATGTCATCAAATTCAATATAGGCTCCTTGTTCGCAGTAAAATTTAATTTCTTTCATAGAATGTCAATATTCGTTTTATTAGTGCAATAGCGCACTTTGTGGAATGTTTTCAACTTGAACAGGCCAATCAAAACTTCTACTTCTTTGCCCCCAGTTATTAACAGATATTACATCTCGGTGGACGATAACTCCGTCTCTAACTATTATGTTATAGACTACATCTCTTCCATTTCTAGTACCTCGTACTGCATAGCCAAGCCCTCCCCCTCTAACTATAGTAGGCGTTGTGCTCAAAATAGCTATGTCAAAGCTGTAAGGAAAATTATGGCCGGATGGATCCTCTACAGCTCTTACCCTAATTCGTGGAGAATAAGGAGTTTGTTGGTTTTGATTACTACTACTATTATTTGAGTTTGAAGCTTCAGTGGCGGCTACTTCAGGAGTGGGTCTAATACCGTTTGCATTATTGGCTTCTGAGGCCTGAGCTTCTGAATTGCTAGGATTATTTGAAGTTGGACGAGTAGTCGGAGAAGGGCGTTCCGCATTTTCTCGATTTTCCCTTTCACGTATTCTAATACCTTCACGTCTTAACCATTCTACTCTCTGATATTGCTCAAATGTTACTGGCTCAAGACCTCTTTGAGCTCGATCTCTATTGAGTCTATTTAAATTCGTTTGACTTGTTCTAAATTGTTGATATTGACGTGGTGTGACCTGTGGACCTCTTCTCGCAGGAAACGTCATTGAACCAGGCCTATAAATTAATGACCCATTTGGACCAGGAACAAAAGTACCTGCTCCTGGTCGTGGTCCAAATCCCGGGGTGGCAGTTCTTCTACCGCTTCGACCACCACCTCCACTTGCAGCAAGCCCTTTAGGATCAACCAACAACACAGGATTATTATCAAAAGTCACATACGGACTTTGATGTGGGAAGTTGGCAAATAATGGATCAATGCTCAACCAACGACCAAGACGAACATCTAACTGACGGTATTCAGTGGTGTAAGAGTTGCCACTGCCTTTGACTTCATCGTCGGCCTCCATACCGTTAAATCCAAAGCGATAATTTCCGCCATTTCGGTTCGGCATTTGAAACCCAAAAGGATAATAATCAGAGAAGGACTGCACATCGGCCAGGAAGTGATCAATGTTGCCCAAACCATCATCCACCGCCACTTTTCGATCGGAAAGCGTAGCCAATACATTGCCCAGGTGGTTGGATAACTCAAAGGTCCTACGTAAGAATTCAGTACTCT